>JAITKN010000112.1 GCA_031278415.1 Oscillospiraceae bacterium | reverse complement strand
CCGCGCCGAGGTTGGAAGCCTTTTCCGCCTACGGCTCCAAAGGCTTCCAACCTCGATATACCATATCCTGTATCTCCTCGAAATGCCCAAATGGGTCATATCATTTGACAACGCAGACTTTTGCCGCTGCCCCGCGTATATTCCCTATTGACAAGTCGGCGTTATCGTGGTACAATTAAGCGAAAACAGAAAAGAGGTGTATGTTCTGTGCCGATAGCGGTTATACTGCCGATGCTTAATACGTTGCTGTTGGGGATACTGATTGCGATGGGGGTTAGTTCGCGCATTGCGAAAGGCGGCAGCACTCAAAAACTGGAAGACAAACTGACGGAACTCAGCGGTCAACTCAGCAAAACCGACTTGCAGATTCGGGAGGAGTTTGAGCGTAATCGCAGGGAACTGACAAACTCGTTCGGAGCGGTTTCGTCTGCGCTGAACTCCGCGCTGAACACGTCAATTGATACGCTCACCACATCTCAAACAAGTCAGTTTAATATGTTTTCAGCGCGTCAGGAAAGCCTTAAAATATCCATTGATACTCAGTTGAAGGAGATTCGCTCGGAAACCGCGAAGCAGCTTGACGATATGCGCCGCACGGTAGACGAACATTTGAAAGACGCTGTGGAAACACGGTTCAACGAGTCGTTCAAGATGATAAGCGAGCGCCTGGAACAGGTACACAGAGGACTTGGCGAAATGCAGCAGCTTGCGTCCGGCGTCGGCGACCTGAAGCGTGTGCTGACCAATGTCAAGACGAAGGGCAATCTGGGTGAGATTCAACTCGGCACCATTTTGGAGCAGGTACTTGCGCCCGGGCAGTATGAGGCTCAGGCTCAGGTCAAGCTAAACAGTTTGGAGCGCGTAGATTACGTAATTCGCCTGCCCGATAAAAACAGCGCGGACACTGAACTTCTGCTGCCGATAGATTCTAAATTCCCGACCGAGGATTATACTCGGCTTCTGGACGCGTATGACACGGGATTGGGTGATGAGGAAATCAGACGGGCGTCACTCTCTCTTGAAAATGCCGTTCGGAAGTGCGCGAAAGAAATCAGCGCGAAGTACATCAACCCTCCGGTGACGACAGACTTTGCTATTATGTTTGTTCCGACCGAAGGTCTGTACGCGGAAATAATCCGGCGAACAAGCCTGTTTGAAACCATTCAGCGCAATTATCGCGTGACAATAGTGGGTCCGACAAATCTGTCGGCGTTTCTCAGCAGTTTGCAAATGGGATTTCGCACACTGGCGATCGAGCGGCGTTCCAATGAGGTCTGGCAGCTCTTAGGCGCGGTCAAGACGGAGTTCGGTAAATTCGGCGCGGTTATGGACAACATCAAGAAGAAAATTGACAGCGCGGCGAAGGAAATCGACACGGTCGGAACGCGCTCCCGCCAAATTGAACGGAAGCTGCGTTCGGTGGAAGCTCTTCCGGAGTTTGAGACATCCGCGTTCCTCGGCAGCGACGCGGACTTTGCTCTTGCGGATAATCCGGACTCCATTGACGCGGCGGAGCTTGACGGCGTTCATACCGATTGAAACCGAGATGTTTGATTCGCAGGAGGTTAGTAAAATGTTCAGGATAAAGAAACGCTCGGGAGTCGTAACTGACTATAACCCGGATAAGATAGGATACACGGTGGAGCTTACCGCCGGAGAGTGCGGAGTTCCGCTGAACAGTTCCGACATCACAAATATTAAGTCGCTTGTAACGGAGCGTCTGACGGCTAAACAGCGCGACCCTATCAGCACGGAGGAAGTTTACATTGAGCTTTGCGGCGTACTTGTTGACCTCGGTATGAAAAAAGTTGCCCGTGCTTACAGCCGGTACGTGAATAACTTCTATAAAGATGCCGTCGCCATTCAGGAGTAAATCTCGCTGAACCGTAATTGCGGGAATAATTGTGTCCGTAAGCTCATAGATTTGTATTGAGCTAAAAACTATTTCGGGAGGGTCACAATTATGCAGCTTATGGGATTGACATGCGTCGCGTCAATAACGGCTATGGTCTACTTAATCGCGTGCTTGATAAGGGTTACGCCGATACAGAACAAGTGGCTGCCGGTAATCTGCGGAGCGCTTGGCGGAGTGTTGGGCGTGGTCGCGAAGTTCGTTATGCCGCAGTTCCCGGCTAATGACATATTTGACGCGGCGGCAATCGGAATCGCAAGCGGATTCGCGGCAACCGGAGTAAATCAGGCGTTCCGCGCCGCTCAACGGCGGAACGCCGGGGGCTGAGCGCGGAGTAACCGCGTAAGACGGCGGATGCGGAATACCGCGTCTGTCTGTCTGTCTGGCTCTCGGGTTTCGGGGATGGGGTTCTTGGGCTCTTGGGTTTTTTGTCGGCGGCGCGTCTGCCTGTCTGCCGACAGACCGGCCGGCTAGTTCTCCATCTCGCGGCCTAAGAATCTGGCGACGGTGCTTACCAGTTTACCCTCTACCTCGCCCATCTCTGTGTCGTCGCTGGAGATAAACATCACGCAACCCATAACATCGCCCTCCGAGAGTATCGGCGCGGCGACCGCGACGGAGTAGGCGCTGTCCGTATCGGTCACGGGCATAACCTCATTGCCGGGCTTACGGCGGTACATCTGCCTGGCATCCATAATCCGCTCCAATTCCGCGCTGACGCGCCTTCCGCTGAGTTCACGCTTAGGCGCGCCGTAAACGCTCAAAACGGTATCGCGGTCGCAAACCACCGTCATATGTTCGGTGGTTTTGTATAAGGTTTCGCAGAGATTATCGGCAAATTTGCTCAGGTCATTCATAGGCGAGTATTTTTTGAAGATTACCTCTCCGTCTTTTTCCGTATATATTTCAAGAGGGTCGCCCTCGCGTATTCGCATTGTGCGTCTTATCTCTTTTGGAATCACTATGCGGCCGAGATCATCTATTCTGCGAACAATACCTGTTGCCTTCATCATATTTTATTGCCTCCGTTTCATCTTTCTGTATTTATAATGATGTTATTATTTGCGGTAAAATATTTTTTATGCCACAGAATAACCGTTAGAAAGTCGCGTTTTGTCAAGGTAGTAATTTCGATTTTGTTTACTCGTTCATAAAAAATTCATAAAAAATTTCAAATTATCCTATTGACACCCGAACTACTACGTGATATTATATAGCGGTAATCAGCATTACATCATATCAGCAAGGCATACTACCGAAAGGAGGATACCGTTTGGATAACTTAACCGAAATGCTGAAAGGCGTGTTAGAGGGCTGTGTCCTTGAAATAATCAGTCGCAGCGAAACATACGGCTATGAAATCACCAAACGTCTCAACGCCCTCGGATTTACGGATGTCGTGGACGGTACGACATACACGATACTTGTACGCCTCGAAAAGAACAATCTCGTGAACATTGACAAACGTCCATCCGATATGGGACCGCCGCGTAAATGGTACAAGCTCAACGACGCGGGACGTGAGGAGCTATGTAAGTTCTGGGAGAGGTGGGAATTTGTTGCGTCAAAAATAAACTATTTGCGGGAGGGCAATCAAAATGTCTAAATTTTTCGATGACTATCTCAATATTCCCAAAATGCTGGAAAGCAAGCGGGAGTACAAATCGCAAATGGCGCGGGTGGACGCGCTGCCCGGAGACTATCAGTTCGTGTTCAAAAAAATCCAATCGCATATGTGGATGTTCGCGGCGGGGAGCGGCTATGATATGATGAAAATCCACTACGACCTGATAGAACTGTTCGAGAGCGGCGCGGCAAACGGCAAACACGTCCTTGAAATCACGGGAAATGACGTGGCCGGATTCTGTGACGAGCTTCTGCGGAGCGCCAAGACTTACACGGAGGATTGGCGCATTAAGCTCAACCGCGAGATTGCGGAGAAGCTCGGAGGGAGGAATGGCAATGAACGCAATTAAGGTGTCGGGGCTATGCAAGTCCTTTGGCTCGCAAACCGTCCTTAACGGCGTGAGCTTCACCGTGATGCAAGGTGAAATATTCGCGCTGCTCGGCTCGAACGGCGCGGGCAAGACCACCACGATAAAAATACTCGCCGCTCTGCTGTCCGCAGATGGCGGCTCAGTCGAAATCTGCGGCTTTGACGTCGCAAAACAGTCGAACAAGGTACGCAAGGTTATCAGTCTGACCGGACAGTTCGCGGCGGTGGACGATATTCTAACCGGGCGAGAAAATCTCGTACTCATCGCAAAACTGCGCGGCGTGAGTAACCCTGCCGGGGTTGCCGACAGTTTGCTTGACCGTTTCGGACTTACGGACGCTTCGAATAAACGAGCGGGAGCGTACTCCGGCGGTATGACGCGCAGACTTGACATAGCTATGAGTATGCTCGGAAATCCGAAAGTAGTGTTCCTCGACGAGCCGACGAGCGGGCTTGACCCGGAGGCGCGGCTCGAAGTCTGGAAAACCGTCAAAGAGCTTGCCGGTTCCGGAGTGACGGTTCTGCTGACGACACAGCACTTGGAGGAAGCGGAACAGCTTGCGGATAAAATCGCAATTCTGCACGGAGGAAAGATTATCGTAAACGGGACGCTTGACGAACTGAAAAAATTGTTCCCGCCCGCTAAGAAAGAATACATTGAAAAACAGCCGACATTGGAGGAAATTTTCCTCGCAATCACAGCAAAAAAGGAGGGCAAATAGGATGAGCAAGACAGGCGTGCTTTTCGGACGTTTAATGCGCCACATTCTGCGCAGTCCCGACACGATTATCACGGTCGCGATGGTGCCGATTGCGATGATGCTTTTGTTCGTCTATGTGTTCGGCGGAGCGCTCGCGCCGAGTATTGGCAATGACGTAAATTATGTGAATTATATGCTCCCCGGCATCCTGCTGATGGCGATTGCAAGCGGCATATCCTACACGGCGTTCCGTATGTTCGAGGACAAGGAAAAGGGCATATTTCAGCGGTTCATGTCTATGCCAATCCCGCATTCGGCGGCGTTGTGGGCGCACGTGCTGACCTCGCTTGTGTCGAATATGCTTACTGTCGTTATTATTTTCGCCGTTGCCCTGATTATGGGCTTTCGGTCAAGCGCGGGGATTTTAGAATGGCTTGCGGCAATCGGAATACTCATGCTGTTTACTCTCGCGCTGACGTGGGTGGCGGTCGTGCCGGGGATTACCGCGAAAACGATGACGGGCGCGAGTGCGTTCTCGTATCCGCTGATATTTTTGCCGTTCATCAGCTCGGCGTTTGTGCCGACTGAAACAATGCCCGCCGCCGTCCGCTTTTTTGCGGAGAATCAACCCGTAACGTCCATAGTAAACACGGTACGCGCTCTGCTGAACGCTCAGCCGGTTGGAAGTGATATATGGGTCGCGCTCGCGTGGTGTGTGGGTATCGGCGCGGTATTTTTCGTGTTGGCGGTAAGGGCGTATAGTCGGAGGATGAGTTGATATACGTGCTAAACAAGCAGGAGGCAAAGATGGCTAATTGGGAAAAGAACACGGTATTTTTATCGACGGACAGTTTTTGTACTTGTGCTGCATTGCTGCCGATGGTTGTCATTGATTATATTTACGAGTGCAACCGGGGAAAGCATCTGTATTTTGTGGACAATGAAGAAACGGCGACCCAGTGTCGCCGGGAGGTACACGCGGCAGTCGGCTATGACTGCTTGGAGCCCCACGCAAGCGAATCGGAATACGAAGCTGTTGCGGAGGAAGTCTGCGCCGATTATACCGCCGCTCTGAGAGCGGTCGCGGCCCCAAACGAGCCAAATCCGGCAAAATGTAAATGGAACTGCTAAGTGACGATACCGAAAGATGCGGAGATGCCGACGGGCGCGCGGCTGAAATCAGAGCGCAAAAATCTTAGTACTACAGGGAAACTACAGATTATTGTGCTACCCTTGTCTGCGGAGGAATGAAAATGTCTATGCGAACCATACGAATCTTACTCGTGGAGGACGATGAGCATATCGCGAATACCGTAAAAGCCTTTTTAGCCGATGCCGGGTATGCGGTTGACCTTTGCATGAACGGCGATGAGGCTCACGCTAAATTTTACGACAATACCTACCAGCTTGTGATTTTGGATGTTATGCTGCCTGGCATGAGCGGTCACGAGCTTTTGCGGGAGTTTCGCAAGCTAAACAACACGCCGATTCTAATGATGACCGCGCTTTCCGACGAGGAGAATCAAATCCGGGCGTTCGATGAGCAAGCGGACGACTATGTGACCAAACCATTTAAGATCCGGCTATTACTGAAACGGGTTGAGGCTTTGCTTAGGCGGAGCGGAGCGTTGGCAAAGGAAATTCTCTGCGGAAAGCTAAGGCTGTTGCCTGAGGATTTCAGAGCAATCTACGAGGACACAGAACTGTCGCTTACGGTGAAGGAGTTTGAAATCATCCTTCTGCTTGCCAAAAACAGAGATAAGACGCTGACGCACGAGGCTATTCTCACGCGCGTATGGGGTTATGACTTCGACGGAGACGGCGGCGCCGTGCATACGCACATCAAAAACCTTAGGGCAAAAATGCCGGAGAACATCATAAAGACGGTGCGCGGCGTGGGCTACCGATTAGAGGAACTTGCAGAATGAAACGAAAGGGCATTTTCGCGAAGGTTTTCATATATACGGTACTCTTTTCGGCGTTGTTGGTCGGCGTCGCAACGGCTATCCTATTGCAACAGCTGCTGTTGTTTCGTTCGCAGCTACGGATGCAGTCCATCACCAATTCCTACAACGACTCATTTGACAGCTTAAAAGAAGCCGACGACGTGGAGCAGGGATTCAGGATATTTGACCGAAGCCAGTCTTTTGAATTTTGCATTATGGATAAGAAAGGAAACATCGTCTACAAAACCCGCGATGCTGACAAAGCCGGGATTGCAACCGACCGTTTTGCCGATCTTTCGCCTGCTACGATTATGATTAGACTTGACCGAGAATATAGCCTTCACGCGATTACGGACGATATTTTCGGCGGTAATTACAGCAAATGGGCGGTACAGGCGGTCCTTATCGCGGCGGCTATGCTTGCGGCTTGTATCGTCGCCGCGATATTTTTTGCGAGCAGGATTACGAAACCCATCAAAGCCCTTGCGGACAGCGCGAATAAAATGGCGAACCTTGAAGAAGTTCCGCCTATGCCGGAGCGGGGCGACGAGCTTGGCGCTTTAGCCCGCGATATTCACTCAATGTACGCTAAATTGAAGGACGAAATCCTGCGGGAAGCGGAACTTGCGGAAACACAGCGATACTTTTTCGCGGCAGCCTCCCACGAGTTAAAAACACCCGTCGCGGCGACGAGTGTCTTGCTTGAGGGTATGCTTGCGAATATAGGCGATTTCAAAGACCATCCCAAGTATCTGCGCGAGTGTATGAAACTGATAGATACGCAAAACAACCTTATTGGCGAAATGCTTGAAGTGGTAAGTCTTACTGACGGCAAAATTATTCCGGCGCCGGAAAAGCTGAATCTAAAAAGCGTAATTGCGAAAATCTTACCGGGGTTTCAGACATTGGCGGAAGCGAATGGTCAGCGCGTTATTGTGGATATTTCCGAATGTCATACTGTCGTCTGCGACCCGAAAATGCTCAGAAAAATTCTCTCCAATGTTATCTTAAACGCTGTGCAAAACACTCCAGCGGATGGTGAGCTTCGGATATGGAGCGAACCGATGTCTGAAAAACTCCGCATTTGTTTATTGAACACGGGAACGCGGATTGATGACACGGTTCTGCCAAAGCTGTTTGCCCCGTTCTACCGCGTAAATAAGGCGCGAAGCCGAAAAGACGGACGGAGTGGCTTGGGGCTGACCATTGTCAGAAAAACGCTGGAATCGATGAACATTGATTATGAGCTTAAAAATACCGCTGATGGCGTATTATTCCGAATGGACTTGCCCATAACAGAGGATTGAACGACGACGCCCATCCCCCTGCCGAAAGGCTGTGGGCCACCGTTTTATTTAGCCGACGTGGGGTTGCAATCTCCCGGCGGCTATGTATTGACGGCTGTGAGGGCGCCGTCAATACATCCGTTCAACAATTTTAGTGCGCTTCGCGCTCAAATTTGGACGGAGCCAAATTTGAATTCAAAAAATATACTGTTATTTTTGACCGACAGCGGTTTGCTGCCGGTCTTTTTTGTTTATCTTCGCTACAGACAAACTACAGACCGGCTACAGGGGAACTACAGTCTCTGCCTTTATAATAGCAATTGCAGCACACACAAATGTCTATTTTACAGGAGGCTTTCAGATGAAAAAGATAAACGCGTTCACTTTTGTGCTTGTTCTTGCGATTTCCCTCATCACTTACGGGTGTAGCGGAGATACGCGGGATCGTAGCACAATCACGCCGCTCCCATCGGTAACAGATACCGCGCCACCGCCGGCTTCGCTCACGCCGCCAGGCAAGGTCGAAACGCCGCCGACCGCAGTAGATGAAAACGCCGCGCCGACAGAGGACGCTCTCGGCATCTCGGTAGATATTACGGCGACAAATTCTTACGTGTTGAATGTTGATTCTAATTCCATTATCTATCAGAAAAGCAGCGATGAACATATCGCTCCGGCAAGCACGGCCAAAATGCTTACGGCTTTGACCGTTTTAGAAATCTGTTCGCCTGACGATATGTTCACGGTTGGTTCGGAGATAGACTTGATTGCTTCCGATTCTTCCACGGCATGGCTAAATCACGGAGATAAATTGACTGTCAAACAGCTTTTAGTCGCTCTGCTTGTTCCATCCGGCAACGACGCCGCATATGTCCTTGCCGTGAACGCGGGAAGAAAAATAGCAGGTGACGACAATCTTGCGACCGGGCAGGCAATTAAAGCGTTCATGGGGGCGATGAATAAGAAAGCGAAAGAGGTAGGGGCAACATCCTCCAATTTTGTAACCCCCGACGGTTATGACGCGCAGGGGCAATATACAACAGCTTTTGACCTCGCCCAAATTGCAAAAGAGTGTTTGCGCCACGACGTGTTGCTTAAAATCATGGGCAGTTATAAGATAAACGACACATGGGCAAATGGGCGGGAAGTTACTTATCTCAACACGAATGAGCTGATTGACCCTAACAGCCAATACTATTATTCCGGCGCAACCGGGCTTAAAACCGGCAATAGCGGAAGTTCCGGCTCTTGCCTTGTTTCAGCCGCCGTCATAAATGGAACGACATATATTTGCGTTGTCATGGGTGCTTCTGCGGAAACAAGATTTTCGGACAGCTTAACTATTTGGGCTGAAATAGACGAGGCATTAATCGTATCCCCTCCGATTACCAACCCTTCTGTCGCGCCTGGCGGCTTGGAAAGGGAGAAAAGGCAATGAAAACCGAAAAGAAAAACAGGAGAAATACAGACTGCTTTGGCAAAATAGCTTTGATATTGAACATGCTTTCACGAGGAGGTTGCGTAGATGTATATTCTGACAAACGCAATGAAAAATCTGCTTCGTAACAAAGGACGCAACATCTTAATTGCCGCCGTAACACTGGTAATCATCGTCTCCACGGTGGTTACATTGACCATCGGCAACGCTTCGTCCAAAATCATTGAAGACACGCGGCTTAGAATCGGTTCCAAAGTGAATATTGACGTAGACCTTGCAGAGCGCGGCCGCTTGGAAAAGACCGGAGGTATGCCGGAGGTTGGCATTGATGATTTTTTCTCATATGCACAGTCTGATTATCTGAGCAAGAGCATATTCAGCGTACAGCTTTATTTGTACAGCTCTACTACCTTTGCGGTAGGTGACGACAGTAAGGGGCAGAGCGAGTGGGAGAGCTGGGACGGCAGCAGTAAAAGCAAGGCGGCAACTATAATGCTCATTGGAAGCTCTGACCCGGACATTCTTTCCGATTTTTTCACGGGCGGCGCAAGAGGAATTATGCCCGGCGGCAGAATGTTTGGCGGATTAAACGAGTGTATCATTAGTTACGATTTGGCGGAATTAAACGGCATTTCAGTTGGCGATATGATTGTAACTACAAGTATATTTGTCGAGCCTGAGCAAACCTTTGAGCTTTCTGTTGTAGGCGTCTATTCCGATAAGACAGAGGCTTGGCCCGGCCCCGCCTATGAAGATGCAAACTTTTTCTTGTTCAATCGGCGCAACGAAGTAATTACAAGTCTTGAAACGGTCATGTCAAGAGGGTTTGAAACCGATCAAGGTATGGAGATGCACGCCGAATACTATTTGAAAAACCCTGATAATATTTCCAAATTTGAGGCAGAGGTTAGGGCGAAGGGGCTGCACCCCGATTACAGCGTGTCAATAAATCAGGAGGAACTGGACGAAATAACCGCGCCGTTGTCGGGTATGGCAGGCATTACATCCACATTTATGTTTATTATCCTTATTCTTGGAGGGATTGTATTGATTCTGCTTTCCTTTATCGCCGTCCGCGAACGCAAATATGAAGTCGGCGTATTGCGGGCAATGGGTATGGAAAAGGCTAAAGTTGCCGCCGGAATACTGGCGGAGGCTATCATAATCAGTGTTATTTGTCTATTTATAGGGCTTGGGATAGGCAGCGCCGCAGCTCAGCCAATAGCCGACAGTATTCTTTCGGGGCAGGTGGAAATCGCCGCCGAGGAAACAAAGGCTAAATCAGAGGATTTGAAGTTTTTGGTGATGAACGGAAAGACACAGTTTATTGCGGGTCTGCACGGGTATACGCCCATCAGCGAAATACAAGTCGAGCTTGATGCAAAGACCATTGCGCAAATCTCTATGATTGCCCTTGCTCTGGCGGCGCTGTCCGGCGTGATTGGGATTGCGGTGATTACCAAGTATGAACCCCTAAAAATTCTTAGGGAACGGAATTAAGGGAGGATTGCGGTTATGAGTACACTTGCGTTGCAAAACGTCTCCTACCAATATGAAGGAAGTAACAAAATCATCTTCAAGGACATCAGCATGAGCTTTGAAGCCGGAAAGGTCTACACGATTGTCGGGAGGTCAGGCGCGGGAAAAACCACTCTGCTTAATCTGCTTGCGGGATTGGATGTTGCAACCGCCGGACGTATTGTCTACGACGGCGTGAGTTTGGCCGAAACCAACCGAAACCATTACCGGGCGCGGAAAGCCGGTATAGTCTTTCAAGGCTTTAATCTTCTCACCAATGCCACCGCGCTTGACAATATCCTTCTGTCTATGCACATCAGCGGTATAAAAGGCGTAAACAAAAAGGCTAGGGCGCTTGACTTGCTGAAAAAGGTGGGCATTTCACCGGAAAAGGCGAATCGAAAAATTCTCAAGCTGTCAGGAGGCGAGCAGCAGCGTATCGGGATTGCCCGCGCATTGGCGCACAACCCGGAATTGATTATTGCCGATGAACCTACGGGAAGCTTGGACGAGAACACAGCAAATACAATTTTAGAGATTCTCGCGTCTCTTGCTCACGATGAAGGCAAATGCGTGATTGTCGTAACCCATTCCAAAGAGGTGACTCCTATTGCGGATGAGATTTGGAGCATTGACGACGGCGTGTTTACCGAGGTAAGCCAGTGAAAAATAAAAATTTCTATGTGATTGAAAATGCTTTGCTTAATTTAGGAAAAAACAAGGGGCGAAATTTCTTGCAGGGTGTGATGATTTTTGCCGTTATTACTACCACTGTAATTGCGCTTTCGATTCACAACACATCCGTCGCCATCATAGGCGAATACAAAACCCGCTTCGGCAGCGAAGTAAACATTGTGCCCGAAACCTTAGCTGACAATCTGCCGGACATTACGGCGGAACAGGCATTATTGTATTCACAATCGGAATATTTGCGTGATGCACAGGTAGACGAGGTGAAGATTGGTTCAGGAGCCATAAAACTTGTGTATTATTTGAAATCTCCCGAATCGCTTGACGCTTTTAGAACGGAAGTACAGGACAAAGGACTACCCGCCGGCTATATAGTCGATATTGACAAGGCGGGCTATGACAGAATGGTTATGCCTATGGAGGGCTTGAAAGATATATCTCTCACATTCCTGTTGATTGTGCTTGCGCTTGGCTGCGCAATTATGATTTTACTTTCCATTATTTCCGTTCGTGAGCGCAAATACGAAATTGGTGTTTTGCGGGCTATGGGTATGAAAAAGCAAAAACTGGCTATGGGACTTTGGGTGGAAATCCTTATTATCACCAGCGTTTGCTTCATATTAAGTTTGATTGCGGGCGGCTTGCTTTCACAGTCTATCTCAGATGCTTTGTTGGCAGGGCTTATGAACACCGCAACCGAGCCTGTAGATATATCTGTAAGCCCGCAGACTGTGCTTCAAATATTCGGTGTGGCAATGCTCTTTGCGTCCGTCGCGGGGATTATCTCTGTCAGCAAAATTACGAAATACGAGCCTATCAAGATTTTGATGGAGCGAAACTAAGGAGGTGAAAATGTGAAATGTCTAGAGCTTGCAGATGTATCCTACCGTTATGAAGGAAGTACGGAATATGTCTTAAAAAACATCAGCGCCGCATTTGATAGCGGTAAGGTCTATACGGTTGTTGGGGAATCCGGCGCGGGCAAATCCACTCTGCTGTCCTTGATTTCCGGTTTGGACGTGTGCAAGGAGGGTGACGTTTACTATGATGGAAAGAATCTGCGAGAGCTTGATCGGGATGATTACCGAGCAAAATGCGTGGGCGTGATATTTCAAGGCTACAATCTCCTCATTAATTCCACGGCGGTCTACAACATCACTCTTTCCATGAATATCAGCGAAAGTGAGATTATGGGCCGTCGCGCAAAAAAGGAAGCGGCTTTTGCCTTGCTTAACAAGGTAGGAATTGACCGCGAAACCGCAGATCGTAAAATTCTGTACCTTTCAGGAGGCGAACAGCAGCGCGTAGGCATTGCGCGAGCTTTATCCCACAACCCGGATGTGATTATAGCCGATGAACCAACAGGCAATCTTGACGCGGAAACTGAAAGCGAGGTGCTTAAAATTCTTACTCGCTTAGCGCATGAGGACGGTAAATGCGTTATTATCGTCACTCATTCGGAAAACGTAACCGCCATTGCTGATGAGATCATCGGGATTCACGCGGGAAACCTTATTGCAGGCGAGAAGTATCGCGAAAATTCCGCGTTTCATGGTGAAAATGGTCACGAGCGAACAAAAACAATTAGGGAGAATGAACAATGATGAAACGAATACTTACCATAATAAGCTGCATTTTATTATTCGTAATGGTCGCCGCCGGATGTGGGTCAAATGAAACCGGCGGAACAAAAGCACCCGCCGCAAAGACAATAAAAATCGGGCTTGCGATGCCGCAAATTGATGAAATCACCCAAAACCTGTATGGAAGCTATGAGGCATATGCTGAAACACTTCAAGGGGTAGAGATAATCTTAACTGACGCGGAAGGCAGCGCCGAACAGCAGAGCAAGGACATTGAAAGCCTGATATCTCAAAACTGCGATGTTATTATTATACGCGCGGTTGACGGAGATTCCATCACTGCCGCTTGTGATGCCGCCGCTAATGCTAATATCCCGCTGGTTATCGATGGGACGCCTGTAGCGACGTCAAACTATGCCGCCTTCGTTTCCGAAAATCAAAGCACTCACGGCAGATTACATGGCGAGTACCTTCAAGGGCTACTTGATAAGGGGGATATAAAAGATGTCAGGATTGGGTATATCGCAGGAGATAGCAACGCTGATATGCTTAAACGCATGACGGGTATATCTGATACTTGCCCCTCCGCTACGTTTACTGCTGAAATCGAAAAAGGCTATGCTTTGGCTGAAAACTGGTCTGCGGAAGAAGCGCGGGGCATTGTCGAAAGCTGGATTTCCAGTGGATTGATTAATGATATGAACGTAATAGCTTGCATGGACGCGGCATTGGCAAACGCGGTAGTCGCGGCACTGGGCGACGATTATTCGGATATGATTGTACTGGGTGCCGGTGCTGATAACCCGCTCATATGGCAGAATATTGAGGACGGTAAAATAAAAGCGACTACCCGTCAGGATAATACCGTCTTAGTTAAAAAGGTGATGGATACTTGTGTCGATTTGGCTGGCGGCGTGGAGATTACGTTTGACGAACCGGCAAGCAGAATAGTCGACCCGCAAAACATCACCCTGATGACCGCAGAAACAATATCTGATGAATAAATATAGATGTCCCTTTGACGTGTGTAACCAAAACGTCTGTGGTAAATGCAACTACAATTTTACAGGAGATAAGTGAACGATTATGAGCAGCAAACGAGTGACGCAATTAGTCCCTTTCTTGATTCCGATAGGAGAAGCACAGCGGAAGATGTGCTTCTCCTATCGGAATGTGGTTTGATAACCGCCGCTATGCGGAAGCCATTGACGGAAAGCCGCTTCCCTTTCAGCAATTTGAGGCGGGGTGCGCGTCAAATCGTTGCCCATCCTCACAACCCCAGATACCCACCGTCTCACACGGCGGCGTTTTGGGGTTCCGCGTCTGAGCCCGGCAGCGTCCAAAACCACGCGCCGCCTTGCTGTACGGACTTCACGCCAAGCTCCGACTT
>JAITKN010000018.1 GCA_031278415.1 Oscillospiraceae bacterium | reverse complement strand
CTGCGGCGCGACGTCATGTCCCTGTGGAGCGAAGTCATTTCCCTGTGGTGCGAAGTCATTTCCCTGTGGTGCGAAGTCATTTCCCTGTGGCGCGAAGTCATTTCCCTGTGGTGCGAAGTCATTTCCCTGTGGCGCGAAGTCATTTCCCTGTGGCGCGAAGTCATTTCCCTGTGGCGGGAAATCATTTCTCTGTGGCGGGAAATCGTTTCTCTGTGGCGGGAAATCATTTCTCTGTGGCGGGAAATCGTTTCTCTGTGGCGGGAAATCGTTTCTTATGGGTCGGGGCATTTCATTTTACAACTTACCCTGCCATTTTGCAGCCTGTGTTTGACACTCGAACATTTTGAAAATGTACGTACAGATTTTGGTGTTGACAAATGCCGCCGTATGCGTTATTATCAGTATATGAAAAACTATCTGATAAACACACCCGAAGGCACTCGCGACAGGCTTTGGGAGGAGAGCGCGGCGCGGAGGAAGCTCGAGCGCGCGTTGGCGGAGCTTTTTGAGCTTGGCGGTTATAAAGAGGTTCGGACTCCGGTGCTGGAGTTCTACGAGCTTTATCAGATTGCGCGGAATCCGATTCCGGCGGACAATATGGTAAAACTTACAGGGCGCGGCGGTAAGCTGTTGGTTCTTCGGCCGGATAACTCTACGCCTATTGCGCGTATCGCGGCAACTCGAATTGAAGATTTTCCGTGCCGCTTGTATTACGCGCAAAGCGTTTACCGGCTTGCGGGCAAGGGTCGCGGCGACAGCTGCGAGTTAGGTCAATGCGGTGTGGAACTGTTCGGCGTAGCGGGCTGCGAGGGCGACGCGGAGATTATCACGCTGGCGGTTCTGGCATTACGCGCGGCGGGCGTAAGAGATTTTCATATAGAGCTTGGCGGACTTGCAACCGCGGAGCTGTCAGCCATTGTCGCGCTCCTGAATGCCGACATAGCGGAGCAAGTCCGGTTTGAACCGCTGCTGACGCAAGAGATAGACTACTATACCGGAATGGTATTCCGCGCATACGCAAGCGGCGCGGGCAAGGCGGTACTCGCGGGAGGGCGCTATGACAAGTTGGTCGGCGATTTCGGACGCGATATGCCGGCAGTCGGTTTCGCGATGTACGTTGACGAGGTTTTGGCAATCCGCGAACATCAGGACGGAAGCGGCAGCGAGCTTCGTATCGCTGTCACTAAGGGTCGGATGCTTGACGACACTCTGACTCTGCTTGGCAGGGCGGGTTTTGAACTTCCGGATTCCGTCGCGGACAAGGACGACAGACGATTGATTCACAGAATCCCGAACAGCGGCATCAGTCTGGTACTCGCTAAAGCGGAGGACGTAATCACGTACTGCGAACTCGGCGCGTGTCAACTTGGCATTGTAGGGCGCGATACTCTTTTGGAGCGCGGCGGAAGCGTAACGGAACTGCTTGATCTGGGCTGCAGCGCGTGCAAATTTGCCGTAGCCGCGCCGGTCGGCACGGAAATTAAAGATATTCGCGTTGTTGCGTCAAAATACCCGAATGTAGCGCGTAATTTCTTTATGGAACGCGGTTCGGATGTGGACGTAATCAAGATTGATGGTTCCGTGGAACTGGCGCCGATACTGGGCGTGGCGGACGCGATTGTGGATATAGTGCAAACCGGCGCGACCTTGCAAGCGAACGGTCTGCAAGTCATCGCGGAAGTGAGCAAAGTCTCGGCGCGGCTGATAGCAAATCCGGCGGCGACGCGGCTGCACAAAGATGCAATCGAGAAACTTTTGCAAAGTATTGACGGTATATGATACTTAACCGGAGAAAAGCAACTGAAAAGCTATCTTATCTGTGCTGATTGCGCAACGCGGCAGTCGAATGTCAAGCCGCTACTTGCGCTTTATGGCTTTCTCGATAGTGTCGCGGGACAACCTGAACACCACCGGACGTCCATGCGGGCAATGAGTTATCTGTCCGGACATTACCGCCGCGATAAGCGGAGTAAACTCTCGCGGATCGGAGTTTTTACCGAGCTTGATAGCCGCCTTGCATGCGACTGTACTGAGGATTTCATCCTCGCGGCTTAGGTTTCCGGGGCGGTCGCCGAGTCGTATACTTTCCGCGACCTCAGCTATCAGCTCCGCAATATCGGAAAGCTCAATGTCCGATGGCACCTGCCGTACGGCGAGCGCGCCGTTGCCGAAATCATCTATGCTGAACCCAAGCCCTTCAAGTATCGGCAGATTGTCGAGAACCAGAGCCGCGTCCTCGCGTCCCGGTTCAATTACGGACGGCACGATGAGTATTTGCGGCATAGGCAGATGTTCCCTCGCTTTCAAGCGGTCAAACAGAATACGCTCGTGAGCCGCGTGCTTGTCAATAAACAGCAGTTCCGACGGGAGTTCGAGAATAATATAGCCGCCGTAAGCCTCTCCTATGTATTTATAATCCGGCGTTTGAGCAGGGATTGGGATCCGCGTGTCATCTGATTGCTCGGGACGCTGATAAAGCTCGCGAATGATTTCTTGATGGCGCGTTGCGTTAATCGGCTCCGGCATAGGGGCGAGGTTCTGCGCGGTGCGCGAGGGTTCCGTACCGGTCAGAGTTGTATTGCGCGGGGGCGCGGATACCGATTCGGAGATAAGCGGCGGAGTCGGCGCGCTTGGTGGGTTCGGTAAGTGTTCGGCTCTTACGGGCTGCGCGATTCTGCCCGATATTGCGCCTTTCGCGGAATAGTGTACCAGATCAAACACGGCGCGTTCAAACATAAACTTAACTTCTGTTTTGGCGGGGTGGACATTCACATCCACGAGATTTTCGCGCATCTTTATATACAGAACACAACCCGGGAACCGTCCGCCCGGCAGAATATTCACGAACGCGCGTTCCAACGCGGCTGAGAGCATTTGAGATTTAACGTAGCGGCCGTTCACGAAGAAATATTGAGCTGTACGGTTCCCGCGAGCCGTGTTCGGCCGTGTGACAAGCCCTGTAATGCTCATTGTTTCGTCTCCGTTCTCCGGAACATCTGTCAGTCCGAGCGCGAAATCGCGTCCCAAAAGAGCGTAAACGGTATCGCGGACATCTCCGCTGCCGTTAGTGCTGAAAGTATCCGTTCCGTCTTTAATCATCCGGAATGCGAGTTCGGGATGAGACAGTGCCTGACGCAGAGCAGCGTTGACGCACGCCGCGCCCTCCGCGTTGTCTGTCTTCATAAACTTAAACCGCGCCGGAGTGTTGAAGAACAGATCTTGAACGACAATCGTCGTGCCATACGGGCAGCCGACCGGCGACGCGCCATTACCGGTATCGGAACCGCCCTCAAGCGTGACGATAACGCCGCTGTCAGCCTCACGCTCACGCGTCTTCAGTTCCACTCGTGAGACGGCGGAAATAGCCGCAAGAGCCTCACCGCGAAAGCCGAGTGTTTTTATGGACTCCAAGCCGCGTTCATCATGCAGTTTGCTGGTCGCGTGCCGAAGAAACGCGGTAAGCGCGTCTTCCGGCGACATTCCATTGCCGTCATCGGTGACGCGCATATAGCTCATACCGCCGCGCCTAATCTCAGCGGTAACGCTTCGGGCATCCGCGTCGATGGAGTTCTCAATCAGTTCCTTTATGACGCTTGCCGGACGGTCAACTACCTCTCCGGCGGCAATCATATCGGCAACCTTGGGGCTTAATCTGTTAATTATCGCCATAAGTTTGACCTCCGCATTGGTATTCGATAACGCAGACCGCGTTAAGCGAAAAAGTTTTGGAAATAGCCGCGTCAAGCTCACCGCGGCGGCTTACCGTAAAGCCTTCGGCACCGAACGCCTTAGCCGCGGCGACGAAGTCAGTAGCGCGGCAGAACGGCATATTCAGCATACCCAACGATTGGTTATTAACGACTACAACGGTAATCGGAAGCCGCAGAGATACTGCCGTTGCCAGTTCCGCGAGATTCATATGGAAACTGCCGTCGCCGGTGACAAGCAGAGTTCGGCTTTGCGGACAGGCAATCGCGGCTCCGACAGCCGCGCCCATTCCGAAACCCATAGCTCCGAGTCCGCAGCTGGAAATCAACTGCCTCGGATGTTCAAACGGAAATTGAGTGACGGCACTTATTTGGTGATTCCCGACATCTGTTACCAGCAAAATCGTCCGCTGTGCCGGAAGAACGCGCTCAGCATTGGCGGGTATGCCTCCGAGCAATCTCAGCGCGGTTTTAGCATCGGAGTGTACAGCCAGTACGGGAGTCGTATTCTTGCCGAGTTCCGAGCGGTCAATGTCGATGTGGATTATAGGAGGAAAAGAGGTAAGTGCGAGCCGGTCGGAGAAGCGCACGCCAACGGCTATAATCAGGTCGGCATCGCGCAGCGCGGCATTAGCTCGCTCCGTGCCGTAAACTCCTGTCATACCCAAATACAGCGGATGCGTAACGGGAATACTCCCCAGTCCGGGCATTGTAACCGCAACGGGAATACCGCGGCTTTCGGCAAAGGCACGAAGCTCAACGGACGCATCGCCGAATGTCACTCCGCCGCCCGATAGAATCAGCGGGCGATCGGCGGCGGCAATCAGTTGCAGTACCTGACCGATTAGGTCGGACGCGGGTTCGGGCGGCGTCCGCGGCGTAAACTTCGGCAGAGGCGCGTATTGCGCGGATCGGAGCTGTACGTCCTTGGGAATATCAATAAGCACCGGACCTTTGCGTCCGGAGTTTGCGATAGTGAATGCCTCGCGTACTATCAGAGCAAGCTCATCCGCGCTTCGGACAAGGTAGTTATGCTTAGTAATGGGATTAGTAATGCTTACGATGTCCGCTTCCTGAAAGCTGTCACGCCCGATAAGGTCGAAGCCGACATTTCCGGTAACGGCGATAACGGGCTGACTGTCCGCGTGGGCGGCGGCGATTCCGGTAACAAGGTTAGTCGCGCCCGGTCCGGAAGTCGCGATAACAACACCGGTTTTCCCGGACGCTCTGGCGTAGCCGTCCGCGGCGTGTGCCGCTCCATCCTCGCGTGAGGTCATTATAAGGCGTGTGCGTGAGTCCCGCGCAATGGCGTTCCAAATATCGCTCACCGCCGCGCCCGGATAGCCGAATATGACCTCGGCGCCTTGATTTATCAGTTCCTCCGCGAGAATTTCCGCTCCGGTAAGTTTCATTAAAAATCCTTTCAGTAGTAGTTTTCGTGACCGCCGCAAAGGCAAACACCATCGTTTTTACAGAAGTATTATATCATATCTCAAAGCGTTGTCGATAGGTAAATGTAAATTTACTTTAAAATCTTTGTCGGAGCATATAAGACCAATGACTCAAGCGTGAAGTGAGTTCGCGTTCGCTTGCGGAAGCCGAATGGTCACGGCGGTCCCCTTGTTTATCTCGCTTTGTATTTCTATTCTCCCGCCATGCCGCTCGGTTATCTCCTTAGCGATGGCAAGACCAAGTCCGGATCCTCCCTTAGCGCGGCTTCGCGCCTTATCGACGCGGTAGAATCGGTCGAAAAGCTTTGGTATATCCTCTTTGGGAATCCCGATTCCGGTGTCGCGCACCGCAATTTTAACCTCGCCGCGCTGCCGATCCGTTCCCGCGGTAATCGTAACGGAACCGCCGGTCGGAGTATAGCGAACCGCGTTAGATATGATGTTCATCAAAACCTGCTCGAGCCGAGCTTTATCCGCGTTTACAATAAGCGGATTCCCGCCGGGGTTGAAGGCGATATGCAGTCCTTGCTTAGACGCATCCAGGGAAATCGCGTTATAAACGCTTCGGACGGACTCCCTGATGTCGAGCGGCTGAATGTCCAGCTCCGCCTGTCCGGCATCCAGCTTTGATACCATCTGCAAGTCGCTGACAAGCGTCGCCAAGCGGTCGGATTCATTAAGAATAACGGCAAGAAAGCGATCGCGGGTTTCGGGGTCAATGTCGTCGCCCATTTCTTTAAGCGTCTCCGCGTAACTGCGTACATTGGTCATAGGTGTGCGAAGCTCGTGCGAGGCGCTCGCGAAAAACTCTTGCTTTTGCATTTCGCTCTCTCTCAGGGAGTTTACCATTTCGTTAAGCGCGTTCAAAACGGGATCGATAAGCTTATCGCCCGTGAGCTCGAGCGGTTCCGGGTATTCACCCTCTAACATCGTGTTTGCGACCTTGTTCACCTTGTCATAAAACATAACCAAGAACTTACTGATAAGCATCGCCGCCAACATAGAAAACAGCAATGCGCTCAAGGCAAATCCAACCATATTTTTCCTGTTGTTGCGGGTTTGTTCAAGCAGGGCTGTTTTGTGATCATATATGTACACGATGAAGTCTCCGACCGGATACGCATAGTCCATATAAGGGTTGTAATTGCGTACACTATCGCCGACGCGTCCCAGCATAGCCTCGGTGATGTTAAGCGTAACCTCGACAGTTTCGGGAAGTTCCAACATCGCGGCCGCGGGCTGAGCGTTCTTGCTTAGTATGTAATATATACGCATAGTACCATCGATACCGAACTCGTTAGCGTGTCCGCCTACAACCGCGCTGACGCTTTCCGCGTCACGCGATGCCGCCTCTGTGAGCGCGGAAACAACTTCCGGCTTGGATAACACCGCTTGTATCTGACTCACGAACTGGTTCTGTTGGAACGAGACAAACGATCGTTGCTGCATTACAAACGCTATAATGCCGATAGCTATGCCGAGCGAAAACACCATAATCAGCAGTTTGCCCTGCTGTCCTATACGGAAGCGTTTTCGCATAATTCAAACCCCTAAGTAGTAGCCGATTCCGCGCTTCGTGACGATGATAGCGGGCGCGTCGGGTACGTCTTCCAGTTTCTCGCGCAGACGGCTAATCGTAACGTCGATCATACGCGTATCGCCGAGGAAGTCCGAACCCCATGCGCCCGTCATAAGCTCATCGCGTGATATGACTTTACCCGGCGCGGCGAACAGGCAGCGCAGAAGCTCATATTCGCGCTCCGTAAGGTCGATGCGTATTCCGTCCTTAATCGCAAATTGTCCGGCAAGGTCAAGACTAAGCCGACCGGAGGTAATGATCTCGTCCGTGCCGATCGGGGACGCGGCGGCGATCGAATCCGCGCGGCGAAGATTCGCCTTGATTCGGGCAAGAAGCTCACGCACTCCGAACGGTTTCAGAATGTAGTCGTCCGCGCCGTAGTCAAGCCCGAGTACCTTGTCGCGCTCCTCCTCACGGGCAGTAAGCATCAAGATAGGGGTTAGCTTGTCCGTTTCCCTGATTTTCTTGCAAACTTCAAAGCCGTTCATCACCGGCAGCATAACATCAAGCAAAATAAGGTCCGGAGATTTCAGCAAAGCAAGCTCCAACCCTGCCTTACCGTCAAAAGCGGTCAGAACGGCATAGTGTTCCCGCGTGAGGTTAAACTTCAGAATATCGACTATGCTGGGTTCGTCGTCAACAATAAGAATAGTACGCGCCATAGTTAATCACTCCTTGATAAATTTCATTGTTCGGAATAGGGTTATTATCGTCTTGCCGTCGTTAAGTTCTCCGTCGTATGCCATTTGAAGCAGTTCGCGAAGCGGCACCTTTTCGACAGTCAGAAACTCGTCCTCGTCCGGATTAGGCGTTCCGATGGTAAGCGTTCTCGCAAGATAGTGATAATTGATTTCATCGCAATATCCCGGCGACGGATAGCTTATCCCCAAGTCAGTAATTTCCGCGGCCGTGATACCCGTCTCTTCGTAAAGCTCACGAACGGCCGCGCCGCGCGGATCCTCTCCGCGCTCCAACTTGCCCGCGCAGACCTCAAGAAGAGATCTCATCGGCGGATATCGGAACTGGCGAACAACATAGGCGTTTCCGTCGTCGTCCACGGGCAGTATAACTACACCTCCCGGGTGAAGCACAACCTCCCGCTTTGCCGTTTTACCGTTGTGCAACTCCGCGGTGTCGCGCTTAACGCTTACGACAATGCCGCTGTACGCCGTTTCCGACGTGATCGGTTTTTCTGTGAACATGTACGTTTCCATATTGGAGTAATTATATCCCCGCAATGTGTACTTGTCAAGCGTTTTTTACACGTGATTGTAAGCCGCTTGCAGGGGGTTGTAAGTCATTTATATGTGGTGATAAGTCATTTATATCCGGCTTTTTGTCGCTTGCAGCTAGCTTTTTGTCGCTTGCAGCTAGCTTTTTGTCGCTTGAAGCTAGCTTTTTATCGCTTGAAGCTAGCTTTTTATCGCTTGAAGCTAGCTTTTTATCGCTTGAAGCTAGCTTTTTGTCGCTTGAAGCTAGCTTTTTATCGCTTGCAGCTAGCTTTTT
>JAITKN010000073.1 GCA_031278415.1 Oscillospiraceae bacterium | reverse complement strand
GATGTCTAGCAAAGTTTAAAGGATGTCTAGCAAAGTTTAAAGGATGTCTAGCAAAGTTTAAAGGATGTCTAGCAAAGTTTAAAGGATGTCTAGCAAAGTTTAAAGGTTGTCTAGCAAAGTTTAAAGGATGGCCCGCAAAGTTTAAATGCCATACTTTAAACATTGGAAGAGAACCCAAAGCATAAGAAATTTAACAAATATTTGCTGCTCGTAATCTGTCTGAGCTGAATATCAGTCAATAAAAGCACAAAGTCGGAGGATAAAATGGAAAAGAAGAAGCGCAAGTTAAACATCGTGGACATAGTCGTGATCGTCGCGGTAGCCGCGGTCGTCGCGATTATCGCCTACCGCTATCTTTCGCGTCCGGAAACGGGATTCGTGGAGACCGCGCGAATTGAGTTTGAGGTTACGGTTATCGGCGTACAGGAGAGCATTGCGGAGTTCGTCGCCGGCGACACGTACCCGACCCAAATGATCTCCGCCAACGCGTACGTCAGCGGTTGGGTGGAAAGCGCGCCGACCGTAACCGACGCGGAGGCGGTTCACGAGCAGCTCAAGCTCGGCGAGCAGACCATACGCGTAACGCCTACACAACCGTTCAAGACCGTTACCTTTAAGTGCTACGCCATTGTGCCTGCCGCCGACGCGGCGACTCAGCTCGGTACGCAGGAGATTCGCATTGGGCGTACATTTACGGTTAAAACGCTGAATACGGAGCTTACCGGTATGATTACGGACTACAATCGCGTTACCGGCAAAGACGCTCAGTAGATGAGTTCTGTTCGGCGCGTAATCGGTAACGTCAAGATTGCCGAAAACATATTTGCGCTTGTGTTTGACGCTTCGGATATTGCCGCGCGCGCCGTTCCGGGGCAGTTTGTACATATTGATTGCGGATTATCGCTTCGCCGTCCGATTTCGATTTGCGACATTGACGGCAGTTTCGTTAAAATAGTCTTTGAGGTTAAAGGCGGCGGAACGAAGTGGCTTTCAGAACGTCGGCACGGTGATACGCTCGACGTACTTGGCGCGTTCGGCAATGGTTTTCCGGAGATTTCAGGCCGAGTGCTGCTCGTAGGCGGAGGGATCGGCGCCGCGCCGTTATTGTACGCCGCGGTGCGGCTTGGGATCCGCTGTGACGCCGCGCTCGGCTTTGCCGGAGCCGCCAAAGCGATACTTACAGAGGAATTTGCCGCGGTATGCGGCAGCGTCCGAATTGCCGCGGAAGACGGTTCGTTAGGGAGTAAAGGCTTCGTTACCGATTTGATTGCGTCCGGCGATTATTCCGCGATCTTTGCCTGCGGACCGCGCCCTATGCTGAAAGCGGCGGTCGAGCGCGGGTACGATCTGAAAGTTCCCGTATACGTTTCAGCAGAGGAGCGTATGGCGTGCGGAATAGGCGTGTGTCTTGTCTGCGCGTGTGCCGTTGCGGGAGGCGGTTACAAGCGCGTGTGCGTGGATGGTCCGGTATTTAGCGGAGATGAAATCAAATGGTAACGTTTGCGGGAATTGACTTTAAGAATCCGGTTACGCTTGCATCCGGAACCTGCGGTTTCGGACGCGAGCTTGCGGAGTATTTCGACTTGTCCGAACTCGGCGGAATCTGCTCTAAGGGTTTAACGCTTTACGAGCGCGTCGGAAATCCCGCGCCGCGTGTTGCCGAAACGCCGTCGGGAATGTTGAACGCCGTCGGACTGCAAAATCCCGGAATTGACGCGTTTATCAGGACGGAACTTCCGTTTATGCGGACGCTCGGCACCATGATAATCGCTAACTTCAGCGCGTCAAGCGCGGATGAGTTCGCGCTTTGCGCCGCGAAACTTTCGGATGCCGGTGTTGATATGCTTGAGGTCAACGTCAGCTGTCCCAATGTGAAAGCGGAGGGTCTTGCGTTCGGCGTTTCGCCCGACGCTGTATCGGCGGTAACCGAAGCGGTTAAATCTTCGGCGGGACATACACCGGTAATGGTTAAGCTTTCGCCGAATGTTACGGATATTACCGTAATAGCGAAAGCGGCGGAGCAAGCCGGAGCGGACGCGCTCTCTATGATAAATACACTACTCGGAATCCGCTTCGATCTGCGTTCCGGTAAGCCTATACTGGCGAACGGAACGGGCGGACTTTCAGGCGCGGCTATATTGCCCGTCGCGCTCGGAATGGTATACCGGACGGCAAACGCGGTAAAAATACCGATACTCGGGCTTGGCGGAATCAGCAGCCGCGATGATGCCCGCGAAATGCTGATCGCCGGAGCAACTTTAATCGGAATCGGAACCGCAACGTTCCGCGACCCCGCTATCGCGCTGAAAATAGCGCGGGAATTGGAGGACGCATAGCTTGACTACGATTTACATTATCCGTCACGCGGAAGCTGAGGGTAATATCTACCGCCGAATTCACGGACACTATGATGGTCACATTACACCGAACGGGCGGCTTCAAATCGAGGCGCTGCGGCGGCGATTTACGGAGGTGTCCGTGGATGCGGTGTATTCCAGCGACCTTACTCGCGCGTATCAAACCGCGCTTGCCATTGCGGAACCTAAACGGCTGACGGTTACGAAACTCCCCGAGCTTCGTGAAATAAATATGGGCGACTGGGAGGACACTTGCTGGGGATACTGGGAAACATTTGAGCCGGATCGGCTCGCGGATTACAATTTCGCGCCGCTGAAATGGTATGTTAACGGCTGTGAATCTATATCCGACACTCAAAAACGTATGATCGCCGCGCTTCGCGACATAGCGGCGCGTCACGACGGGCAAAGTGCCGCTGTTGTGACGCATGGTGTCGCGATCCGCGCCGTGCTGTGCTTCGTCCGCGGCATTACGCTGGACAATGTGAACGAAATCAGCTATTGCGATAACACGGCAGTCGCGAAACTTCTGATAGCCGGAAGTGAAACGCGGCTTGAGTATATGAACGACAACAGTCATCTGCCGGAAGAAATCAGCACTTTCGCCCGTCAGAACTGGTGGAAAAACAAAAGCGCCACCGACGACAGAAACCTATACTTTGAGCCTATTCCATTCAACGAGGCAGGGCGGAAGTATCTCGCCGATGCCTATGCCGACTCCGGATTAGAATACTCGCCGTCGTCGGAAAAGTACATACGTCCGCTGTACGCGATGCGCTATGGCAAGGAATGCGGAGCGGCGGTACTTGACGCGGTTAAGTACGCCGGAGAAGGCGCGGGATCCGTAGAGCTGTTTTACCTTGCGCCGGAGTTTCGCGGACTTGGCTACGCTGTGCAGTTGCTTGGCGCGGCGACATCGGAGTTTCGCGGCGCGGGACTTAACAAAATCAGGATGTTCACCCCTGAAAATAACGCGTCGGCGGTAAAATTCTGCGCGCGCGCCGGTTTTACACGCGTATCGGCTGATCGAATGATAAACGGCATGAGGAATTTCGCATACGAGTTTAACATATAGCTATGTCCGAAGCTCTGTTTCTGCCCACGTCAAAGGAAGCTATGGTCTCACGCGGTTGGTACCGGTATGACTTCTTGATTGTCAGCGGAGACGCTTACGTTGACCATCCTTCATTCGGCGCGGCGGTAATCGGGCGAGTGTTGGAGTCCGCCGGATACCGCGTCGCTGTTCTTGCTCAGCCCGATTGGCGCGGCGCGGATGCGTTTGCCGATATGGGCAGACCCGGACTGGCCGCGTTTGTGACCGCGGGCAACCTCGATAGTATGGTCGCGCATTATACTGCCGCGAAAAAACCGCGCAGCGAGGATTTTTACAGCCCCGGCAAAAAAGCCGGGCTTCGACCCGACCGCGCCTCTATTGTCTACGCTCAGCGCGTTAGAGAGGCATTTCCCGCGCTGCCGCTGATACTCGGCGGATTGGAAGCGTCATTGCGTCGGTTTGCGCACTATGACTACTGGGACGACAGGGTTCGCGGCAGCATACTTATTGACGCGGGCGCGGACATACTGGTATACGGGATGGGCGAGACCGCGACGCTCGAAATCGCCGCCGCGCTTAAAGCTAAAACTCCTTTGCTCGAAATTACCGACATTCGCGGAACCGCCTACGCGACCGCCGAATTTGCCGGCAGCGCGGTTGAAGTCGCTTCGCTCGAGGAAATCCGCCGCGACAAAACCGCATACGCGAAAGCCGCGATGACCGAGTACCTTGAACACGACCCCATCGTAGGCAGAACCGTAATCCAACGTCACGGAAAGCGTTTGTTGGTCGTCAACCCGCCGGCTATGCCGCTTCAGCGCGAGCTTCTGGATAAATATGCCGAACTTCCTTATACACGCGAATATCATCCCCGATACGACGCGCTCGGCGGCGTACCCGCTATCGAAGAGGTGCGCTTCTCTGTAATACACAATCGCGGCTGCTTTGGCGCTTGCAACTTCTGCGCCTTAGCGTTCCACCAAGGCAGAATCGTGACTTCGCGAAGCCGCGCGAGCGTAGTCCGCGAGGTTTCCGCCATGACACGTCACCCTCTGTTTAAGGGATATGTCCACGATGTCGGGGGACCTACCGCTAACTTTCGTCAACCGAGCTGTCGGAAACAATTAACTCAAGGCATGTGCAAAGACCGCGCGTGCCTTGCGCCGTCAGCGTGTCCGAACCTCGAAGTTGACCATCGCGACTACTTACGGCTTTTGCGGGAGCTTCGCGAAATTCCCGGTGTCAAAAAGGTCTTTATCCGCAGCGGTGTACGATTCGACTACCTTATCTATGACAAAAGCGGCGACTTCTTCGCGGAGCTTGTGCGTCATCACGTCAGCGGTCAATTGAAAGTCGCGCCCGAACACATCTCCGACAACGCCCTTAAAGCTATGGGAAAGCCCTTTAACTCCGTTTACGAGCGTTTTTGCGAAAGGTGGAGAAAACTCAATGAGCGTTACGGCAAGAAGCAGTTTCTTGTGCCATACCTAATGAGCAGTCATCCCGGCTGTGCGATGGACGACGCGAGGCATCTGGCGAGGTATCTGCGCGCCCGAAATATGCGGCCGGAGCAGGTACAGGACTTTTACCCTACGCCCGGAACGCTCTCGACGTGTATGTTCTACACAGGTTTAGACCCGCGGACATTGGAACCTATCTATGTGCCGCGCGGACCGAAAGAGAAGGCCGCGCAGCGCGCGCTTCTTCAACCGCGGGGCAAAAGTTACAAAGATAGCCGCAATAAACGCCCTTAAATTACACCATTTGAGCTTTTCCGTAATTATTTGCAATTTTATTGTAAATAATTACCAAATTTCAATAGCATATTTTGGTTATTATTACATATTGAAATATTTCTGTAATAAGTTTATAATGGCACTTACCTAAGTATCAAAGCGAATATCATAGTTTGACATATGGTAACGTGCTGTAACTTTTTGTAAACTTTTATAGCGTACCATACAACGGAGGAGGAAATGAAAAAACTTATATCTATTTGCGCCGCGCTTTTTGTTCTTATCGTCGTTCCGATTACGGCGAACGGCGAAAATTCTGAAAATGTTGATATTTATATCGACGGCATTTACTGCGAGCTTGAAAACCGGGCATTTGTCAGTACCGGAACGACCTATGTCCCGCTCAGAGAATTTTGCGAAATTATCGGCAGTGAAGTTGCTGTTTCGTGGGACGGCGAAACACGCGTCATCTATGTTACCTATCCGCCTGTAACGATAACAATCGGCATCGACAATAAGTACATTGTTGCTAACGACCGATTCTTTTACATTGACGGCGGCGCGATTATTGACGGCGGCACGGCTTATGTGCCTGTCAGGGCGCTTGCTAAAGCGTTAAGCTGCAGCGTTCATTGGGACGCGTCCGGCAAAACGGTCTCACTGTTTACCGACAGAGCGGAACTGATCAGCGGTGCCGACTTCTACGATCCGGATGAGGTATACTGGCTATCCCTGATCATCAGTTCCGAAGCCAAGGGGGAACCGATTGAGGGCAAAATCGCGGTCGGGAACGTTGTTCTTAACAGGGTGGATCACCCGAGTTATCCCGGCACGATTCGCGAGGTAATACTTGACACGGTTGGGGGGCATCAGTTTACGCCCGCCGCGACCGGTTCTTTGTACGATGAGCCAACCGCGGAGTCCGTAGCGGCGGCGAAGTTAGTGTTGGACGGCGCAAGTACCGCGGGACGAAGCCTGTTCTTTCAGTATATAGGAATCTCAACTTCGTGGTTAGACCGCAACTGCGATTATACTATGACCATCGGCAATCACGACTTTTATGAATAGCCGCTCCGCCGCGTATGGACAATCATCGGAGCGCGTGTGTTTAGGTTTTGCCGTATGTCCATCCGAGAAGGGTCGGACGCGCAATATTTCAAAAACTGAAAAAACGCTTGACAACCATATTTCGACGTGGTACAATGAAAACGTAAAAATTTCTGAACGCAAAGGAGATTACCCCAAATGGTAAGATTTAACAATAAATTTACCCCCCCCCCCCCCATTTTCGTCATTTAACGTAAAATTACGCCGATTTATTACGCTCGCGATTGCGGTCGCGCTCCTGATAACCCTCGCGCCGAGTTTTACACTCAACCTGACTGCAAAGGCGGCGGCTGGCGATATAGCGATTAACGAAACCAATTTCCCGGACGAGAATTTTCGGAATTGGTTATTAACCTCCCCCAATATCGGCGGGAAAGGTTCAGACGGGAAATTGAATGCTACTGAAATCGCAACCATTATGAACATAAATGTTTCTTCAAAATCCATCGCTTCCTTGGAAGGAATTGAACATTTCACTGCGCTTACATCTTTGACGTGCCACAAAAATCAGCTGACGGAGCTGGATCTGTCCGCCAATACCAACCTTCAAACTTTGAGTTGCTACGAAAATCAACTTGTGACGCTGAAGTTGCCCGCTTCTACCGCGCTTTTCAATGTGTATGCTGACAACAATATGCTGACGGAGCTGGATGCGTCAAGTTGTACCGCGCTTCTGTATTTGGAGTGCCACAACAATAAACTGGAAAAGTTGAACGTGTCCGGTTGTGGCGATCTTATAGAGTTGCGTTGCTACAAAAATGAGCTGACAGCGTTGGACGTGTCAAAAAATACCAAGCTTAACCAGTTGCAGTGCTATGACAATGAGCTGACTACGCTGAATGTGAATGCCAACACCATGCTTACAGAGTTGCGTTGCGACGGCAATAAGCTGACGGCACTGGACTTGTTGAAAAATTCCGCGCTTAAAATTTTGTATTGCTTCAGCAATAGCCTGACAGCGTTGGATGTGTCAAATAATACCGCGCTTACAATTTTGTCTTGCTACAGCAATCAGCTGACATATGTGGATTTGTCGGGTCATTTCGGCAATGTATTGACCACACGGGCTCTTACCGATCAAGTCGTGCCGGTTACGCTGTCAAGCAACGGCGATGGGACGTACTCGGCGTCGATCAGAATAGGTGAGCTTACAGGTGACTCGGATGGAGCGGAGTATGCGTCGCCCGTCGAAGAAGAAACGGTGGGAACACTCACGGTTACCGGCAGATCAATAGCCGAGTTGGATTTCAGCACGCATACCGGCATAACAAATGTAATTAAAGATGATTACGTGACCGGCAAACTGCTTTTGACATATCCGCCCGACTCCGACAACGACGGATTGTGCGATGAGGACGAGGAAAAAATCGGTACCAATCCGGAAAATCCCGACACCGACGGCGACGGGATTAAGGACGGCGAGGAAGTTATACCGGGCAATGATGGTTACATAACCGACCCGAAAAATTCCGACACCGACGGCGACGGTTACGACGACCATTGGGAAGTCGAAAACGGCCACGATCCGACCG
>JAITKN010000031.1 GCA_031278415.1 Oscillospiraceae bacterium | reverse complement strand
TTTTTAAAATTTTGCTTGACAAGCTGTAAAAGGTGTGGTATAATGAAACTTAGTTAAAATATACTAAAATATTTAGCTGCGCAACGAACATTTAGCCAAAAGGTAAATTGAACTTTTTTAGTAAGCGAGGTAATTCACAATGTACACATTGACAAGCGACCAATTTGTATTGCTCGGCAAGAAATTAGACTCCCCTGCCCTTAAGGCTATCGCCGGCGACCGCTCTGTTGCCGATCCCGACGCCGCCGAGAAGGCTCTTATCGACCTTAACGCGCTTAACAACGCGGAGCTGAAAGAGAACATCGCGCTGCTTGACGTCGGTTACGACAGGAAGGTTACGCGGCTGGACTCGAACGGTCAACCGTATGAGGTTCTTGTTGTTAAGGGCGATACTCTCGTCGCGGTTCATCAGACGTCGGTCAAGGAGTGGGCGAACAAGATCACTACTTTTACCCTTGCCGTTGAACCGGCAGCCTCGTATTTTGAGGCGCTCAAGAATTATCTCGGATTTATTGAGACCGGCGACAATCAGCTGTTGCGTAAATTTACAACTAAGGTTACGGTTAGAACCCATAATAAATATTTGGACGCGATGCAACGTATCGCGCTTCCGATAGCGGTCAAGAAGTATCGGCGCGGTTATGGTTTCAAAACCAGGGAAATGTATCAGTTTAACGCATTCCTGTTTGATAAAAACAACTTCAAATTTACCTATGAAGAAGCCGGTAAGACGCTGGATGCCGAAGTTTTGCGCAGCGGCGTGTTTCAAATGGTTTCGTTTAACGGGAAAAATCTGTTTGGGCAGGAGACTAGGAACTACTACCATCTCGGGATGAAGAAGTCGTTTGCCGCAATTCGCAAAGCGCTTGGCTTGAAGGGGTAACCGGAAAGTATCATTATAAGCAAAATGGGAATAGCGGCGACAAAACTTTACATTCGGGGAAACGGACAATGATACTTACTGCCGAAATCATAAAGATACACGCAAGGGAGATTTTGGATTCCCGCGGCAATCCCACCATTGAGGTCGAGGTCACACTCGCGGACGGCACGATGGGACGCGCCGCGGTTCCGTCCGGCGCGAGTACGGGAGCATTTGAGGCCGCGGAGCTTCGCGATGGCGACCGGATCCGTTACGGTGGAAAGGGCGTTCTTACCGCGGTTAACAACGTCAACACCGTGATCGCGTCCGCGGTTTGCGGAATGAACGTGTTCGCGCAAGTCGCGATCGACAGAAAAATGATTGAGCTTGACGGCACTCCGAACAAATCACGATTAGGGGCGAACGCGATACTCGGAGTATCAGTCGCGGCGGCTAAAGCTGCCGCCGCCGGGCTTGGTATTCCGCTTTACCGATATATAGGCGGCTTGAATGCGCGAACATTGCCGCTCCCGATGATGAACGTACTCAACGGCGGGGCTCACGCGGCTAATGACGTTGACATTCAAGAGTTTATGATCGCGCCTGTCTCCGCGCCGAATTTCCGCGAGGGGTTGCGTATGTGCGCGGAAGTGTTCCACGTACTGAAAAAGGTCGTTCCGCCCAGCGGTGTAGGAGATGAAGGCGGCTATGCGCCTAACCTTGCCGGTGATGAGGACGCGCTGAAAGCTCTGGTAAGGGCGGTTGAACTCGCCGGATATGTACCGGGTGAAGACTTCAAAATCGCGCTTGACGCGGCGGTAAGCGATTGGTATGTTGACGATGACGGAGGATTCTACCGCTTCCCCAAATCCGGCGCGAGGAAATCGCGCGAGGAAATGCGTGATATGTGGCTTGACCTTGCGGATAAGTATCCGATTTACTCCATCGAGGATGGTATGGCGGAGGATGACTGGCAAGGCTGGAAGCTCCTGACCGAAGCGTTTGCGGCGCGGCGCGGCAAGGACATCCAACTGGTCGGAGACGACTTGTTTGTCACGAATACCGAGCGGTTGGCAACCGGCATTAAGAATGGCGTCGCGACAGCGATTCTGATTAAGCTGAATCAAATCGGGACGCTTACCGAAACCTTGGAAACGATAGAACTCGCGCACAAGTCCGGTTATAAGACGGTAATTTCCCATCGCAGCGGAGAAACGGAAGATACCACCATCGCGGACCTTGCGGTAGCCGTGGGTTCCGAACAGATAAAAACCGGAGCGCCCAGCCGCAGCGATCGCGTCGCGAAGTACAATCAACTCCTGCGCATTGAAGAGGAGTTGGGAACTGCCGGTTAGACGCTGATTGTGCCGGATCATCGCAATACGGGCTTGATTTTCAAAACAGCGACAGTTGGCACTCCTTCCGCTCGAACTTGTTCAGGTACGCGGATACGCTGTCAAAATCGCACGTGATCCCGTATTCGCCGCAAAGTGAACGAAACAGCTCGGTCAGCCGGGCGTTATTCGGGCTGAGGCACTCATAGCTGTTGCCGAACTCCCGGATATAACGCTCTTTTACGCCCGGAAAATGCCGGTCGAGATTGGCGTAAAAGTATTCCCTGTCGCCTTCGCGCAGGGTGACGCCGAACCCGAAAGAGATAATCCCGCGCACTCCCGCCCGGGCGCAGTGACTGAGTATCCCGCGCAGGTTTTCCTCTGTGTCGTTGATGAACGGCAGGACCGGGCTGAACCACACTACGGTCGGAATTCCCGCTTCGCGCATGGCTTCCAAGGCGCGAACGCGCTCCAAGGTAGTGCTGACACGCGGCTCCAGGATTTTACAGAGCCGCTCGTCATAGGTGGTCAGCGTCATCTGAACTACGCATTTGGTTTGCTCGTTAATCGCTTTCAGAATGTCTGTATCGCGTGTAATCAGCGCGGACTTGGTCAGTATGGACAGCCCGAAGCCGTAGCGTTCAATCAGCTCCAAGCACCGCCGCGTCAGGCGGAGCGATTTTTCCAACGGCAAATACGGGTCGCACATCGAGCCTGTGGTTATTATGCCGGGTCGACGGCGGCGGAGGAGCTGCGCCTCCAAAATCTCAGCCGCGTTACGCTTGACCTCTATGTCCTCAAAATCGTGCGTTATCTGATAGCACTTGCTTCGGGCGTCGCAATAGATACAGCCGTGCGTACAGCCGCGGTAAAGGTTCATATTGTTATGCGGCGACAGTATCGTCTTATAGTCGGCGTAATGCATATGGTTTTGTTAACCCCGATTGGAATCCTCTTCATTCTGACAATTACATTGTAGCAAAGAGGAGGACAAACGTCAAGCATCGTTTTCAAAACCTTTGAACTTGCAGAATTTTCAGCAAGGGCAAATCCGCGCTTTTACTCCATTGCTTTAAGAGACTCAACCATATTCAGTCGGCGGATTTTACGTGAAAACATCAGGTTTACCAGTACCGACAGCCCGAATGTAAACACAAGCGAAGTCACAAGCGCAGGCGCGCGCAGCGAAATCGGGAAGTCAAACTCATCCCCGGAAAACGACGCGATAATGCTCGCCAACCGGACACCGCCGGGAACGCCGAACACAAACCCAATAGCCGTGAACCAAAGGTTTTGCGTGAGCAGAAGTCCGCGAAGTTTCGCGGACTTCAAGCCGATTACTTTAAGGGTAGCCATTTCGCGCTCCGTCTCAATGAACGAAAGCAAGCCCAGATTATACAATACCACAACAGAAAGTACGGCGGCGGCACTAAGTAACAGATACGTCATAATGTTCAAAGCCTCCGACAGCGCATCCCAGCCTGCCACGCTTTCGGCGGAGGACAAGACAGATTCCGCGCCGTCTATATCGCCGGAAACTTCGTCCGGGGATATTATCGCGCTTGGGGTGAATGTCATATTAAACGATTCAAAATGCTCCTTTGTCATAGCGATACCCTGACTATCCGGGTCCCGGTAAATGGCTGTAATCTTGCCGTCTTGCCAACCCTCATATCCGTAGATGTGCCACTTAATTGAGTCGCCGCGGTTTAGGTTGAGCACGTCGGCAATTTTTTTCGTAATGGCTATGCCGTTATTCGGAAAGGAAGTGGGATTTAGGTTTGTATCGGTTGGATGAATAAGCGTGGTATTATCCGTAACAAGAATAGACGCGCTTTTCTTGATTCCTTTTGCTCTGATTTCAACGCGGCTTTCCATAATAGGTTCTCCGTTTACCAACGCGGTTATATTTTCTATTTGCTCCTGAGTGACGTTTTCTTCAAGAGTTATTTTAGATTCGTATAAGTTTACAATTTCATAGTTCCAGATTTTCAGGTCATTCATTCCGTCCTTCATACAGAGCGCGCAAACTACCAGACCCGTACAGCCGAACACTCCGATAATCGCCATAAGTGAGCGAATCGGATTCCGCGTCGCGTCACGGATATTCCACTGTGCGTTGAAGTCGAGTTTGCGCCATAGTTTTACGTACTCAAGCCGGTTATGGCGAAAGGTTTTGGGGGATTTCGGACGCAGGGTATCAGCTGGAGTATTACGCAGCAGATTACGGCAGGCGAGCCAACTTGCGCAGGCGCAAAGCGCAACGGACGCGCCGGACACAACTAAAAACGCCGCGGCATAAGCCGGTTCCCACTCCGGCAGCGTGTAAAATGAAGACATAGAAGGATAGAAAAAATACGGAAGGCTAATCGGACCTGTAATCAAACCTACCGCCGCGCCGAGCAGCGAAAGGGAAAAACCGTAGGTAATATAATGCCGCGTAATGACGGATTTTTTGAATCCAAGTGCTTTGAGTGTGCCGATTTGCGTCCTCTGATTGTCGACAATCCGTGTCATAGTGGTCATTATCGTAAGCAGCGCTATCATCAGAAAAACTATCGGGAAAATGTTGCCCATCATTTTATGCTGCTGTATTTCGTTGGTTAACATGATTACGCTTGGGAGGTTTCGGCGTTCAAGGCAGACGCTGTATTTCCCGTTCAGCACGCCGTCGATTTTGTCCTCCAACCCCGCTGTATCGCTCGCCTTGATCAGAAGCGTATTGTATATAAGCGCGGCAGGGATGGGAAATGCCTTTGCGGACAAATAAGCGTAGCCGTAATTGGCAAAGTTAGGGACAAGCGCGTCTCCTTCCGACCGGTATACTTGTTCGGAAGAATAAATCAGTCCGCGTATTGTTTTTACAATGCTTATTCCGTTAGCCGAAAGGGAGATTTCCGACCCGACGGAAAGACTGTGCGCGTCCGCGAAGCGCTTATCAAGCCAAATGCCTGCCGCGTCTTCTTTGTCAAATGCCGAGCCGCTGACAAGATACAGCTTGGATATTTCATTTTTCTCAACGAAATAAAGTTTAAGCGTCGGAGAATTTCCGATGTCCGCCGAGGCGTTAAGTTCCAATCGCCGTTCTACGGCGGAAACGCCGGGTATGTTTGCGGCAATGTCCGCCTGCTCGTCCGAAAAACCGTTACCGAACAAGAACGCGTCCGCAAGATTGGTTTCCCTGTAAAAGTTGTCCGCGCTGTTCTGTATACCGCGCCACTCGCTGCCTACGCCCGTATAGATAAATACAGCCAAAAACGCCATAAGGAAAACAGAAAGCATCTGCGTCTTATGCTGACCCATATCGCGCAGCATTTTTTTAGTCAGCATCACCAATTAACCTCACTAAGCGCTTTCGGCGCGGTATTTACGGTAATTTTTGAAATCTTCCCGTTCTTGACACGTATTACCCGGTCGGCAGTTTCCTCTAACGCGGTGTTGTGTGTAACTATGATAACCGTTTTGCCGCGCTCGCGGTTCATTCGCCTCAGTACCTCTAATACCGTTAGTCCCGTTTCGGAATCCAACGCTCCCGTAGGCTCATCGCACAACAGCATAGTCGGATTCTTTGCTATGGCACGGGCGATTGACACTCGCTGCTGTTCCCCGCCCGACAACTGAGCGGGGAAATGGTTTGCGCGGTCGCTTAACCCTACCCAATCGAGTGCTTCCATAGCGTCAATAGGGTTTTTGACCACCTTGCCGGTGAGCGCGATATTTTCCAGCGCGGTCAGCGTTGGGATAAGATTATAAAATTGAAATACAAAGCCTACGTTTGCGGCGCGGTATTCCGTCAGTTTATCGTCAGAAAGCCCGACGATATTTTTGCCGTCCACGATAATTTCGCCGGAGGTTACGGTGTCCATCCCGCCCAGAAGATTCAGAATAGTAGACTTACCCGCGCCTGAGGGTCCGAGTATAGCGGCGAATTCGCCGTCCCAAACCGTAAAACTTATGTTGTCCGCCGCTTTCAGCACATGTTCACCTACATTGTATTCGCGTGTGACCGCAACGAAGTTGACAATTTCTTTCATAGAGGGTTCCTTCCGAAAATGGAGTTTATCGAGACCGGTTAGTTTTCTATAATCTAACATATTGAGTATATATCTATTTCGCAAATAAGTCAATATAATTTTTGAAATTCTTTTGAAAAATTAATTTCTCAAGGTAGGTTCCGGAGCGGACAATCACGCTGAATTCAGTTTGAGAATTTCACGCGGACAAATTCTGTAAAAAAAAGTCTTGCGTTTTCTCGCGTTTGTTGATATAATGCGACTATGGGTATTGTAACTCACGCAAATTTACTTATCGGTGAGGATCAAAACGCGCTCACAAAACGTGCTCACGAGCTTGCCGCCGGCGTTGTCTGCGTACACGGGGGTTGTGGGCGGTGTGAGAATTGCCGCAAAGCGAGGCTTCTCATTCACCCTGATATTACCGTAGTGGAACGCGATCCGGGTGATGCGCACCTCTCCGTCGAACGTATTCGCCGCGTGATACCGGAAGCGAACATTATGCCCACCGAATCGGAACGCGCGGTATTCATCGTTCCGAACGCGGACAAGATGACCACGCAAGCTGCGAACACGTTCCTGAAACTCTTGGAAGAACCGCCTCTTCGCGTAGTATTCTTTCTGTTGGGCGCGCGAAAGAAAGACTTTTTGCAGACTATACTCTCGCGATGCAATGTGATCGAAGTCTCCGATTCCGGGAAGCCGCCGGAAATTCCGGAAGCCGCCGAGGCAATTTTCGCCGCGTTTATGAGACGCGACGCCATCGGCACCGCGAACGAGCTTCTCAAGTTTGAGAAGGCAAAGCGCGAGGTTTTGGAACCGCTTCTGAATGGTCTGTACGCGCTTTTCGCGAAGCAAGCGGCGACGGATGTCAGGTTCGCGTCGGCGGCTAAGATAACGGCGGAACCGGCAAGTCAGCTGCGTATCGGCTTGAACTTCGGCGCGGGACACATCATTGGTACGCTTATGGTCAGATTGAACCGGCTGATAATGTAATTTTCGCGTCGTCGTCAAAGTTACACACTTAACACAATAGACCTCCTCGGAAACTGCGTATAATAAGGCGGACGACCGCCGCTGTATATAGATACCGCAAGGGAGGGCAACGAAATCAGGCACAGTTTCCGAGGATGTCTGATATTTATAAAATCACAGAGGGATGCTATGGCTATGGAAAAAGCAATAGGCGCAAAATACAAGAACAGAGGCAAGGTGTATTACTTTGACCCGAACGGATACGCCTTGAAGCGCGGCGACCATGTAATCGTGGATACAATCAAGGGTACGGAGTATGCGGTGTGCGTGACTGACATACTGGAAATAGATACCGACGCGTTTTCGGCAACCTTACGTCCGGTAATCAAACCGGCGGACGATGACGATAAGGCTTTGGAGGAGCAGCTTCGATCGGAGGAACGCGAAATCCTGCAAATCTGCAAGCAGAAAGCGGCGGAGCACAACTTAGAGATGAAGCTGATTTATGCCAGTTGCAGTTTCGACGGCACGAAGATGACGTTCTTCTTCACAGCGGAAGAACGCGTGGATTTCCGTGAGCTTGTTCGCGATTTAAGTTCTACTTTTCACAAACGCATTGAACTGCGTCAAATCGGCATCAGGGACGGCGCGAAAATGCTTGGCGGACTCGGTCCGTGCGGTCGGGAAACATGCTGCAGATCGTTTTTGCAGGAGTTTCACGCAATCTCGGTAAAGATGGCCAAGCATCAGGGGTTGTCACTTAACCCCGCTAAAATTTCCGGAATTTGCGGCAATCTTATGTGTTGTCTCAGACACGAAGAAGAGGTCTACACAGAAATGTCCAAAAACGCTCCGCCAACGGACAGCGTAGTGGATACTCCGATTGGCAAGGGACTGATTGCGGACGTGAACCTATTGCGCAAAACCGCTAAGGTGCGCGTAGTGACGCCGAGCGAAACCGTGTTAAAAACGTATCCGTTAGCGCAGCTCGGCTACACCATAAACGGCAAATATCATGAGCCGACCGAGGAGCCGACGCTGTTCGATAAAGTTCCGTCGTTTGACCCGCCGTCGTATGAATCGATTGAGAACCATGATTTAACGCCGCGCGAGGCCCCCTCGGAGCGCAATGTTAAGGACAACCGCGGTAACCGCGGCCGCAATCGCGGGAATGCCGCTAATCCGAATCGCGGCAAGCAAGGCGGCGGACGTCCCCCGAATAATCGTCCGAATAATGGTCGAACCCAGCAGAACAAACCATCCGCGGGCGCGGGCGGATCCGCGAAGATCAACATAGCGGAAATCGCGGGCGCGGCGGTGGATGCCGCCCTTAACGCGCAAAACGGATCGGCAAACTCCGGACAACAGAAGCGCGGCGGCAACCGCGCCCGAAACGTTAATCGTAATCGCGGCAAACCCAAAGACACGCCCGGCGCGTCCGACGGCGCTAAGGTATAAAGTTTTATCATTCAGCGACGGCTGACGATTGGAATTTATGAAGCAGATACGAATATCATCCAAACACATAATATTAGTGCTTGCCGTTCTGACGGTCGCTTTCGCGGCGTTTATGGCGGGGATCCGCATCGCGGAGCGAGGGGAAAGCGCGACTTACCGCGTTAATACTCAGCGTGAGGGCGCGTTTGAGGTCGAGATTTTACCGGACGACACTACGGCGGAAACCTTTGCCATAGTCAATATTAACGCCGCAACCGCTGATGATTTAATGACCCTGGACGGCATCGGACCCGCGCTCGCGGAGAGGATTATCGCCTACCGCGACGAGATCGGCGGCTTCAAATACGCGTTTGAACTTATGGACGTGTCAGGTATCGGCGAGAAGAAGTTCCTCGCAATCAAAGACAAGATTACCGTGGGAGAATAGGATTATGGAATCAAACCGGAACGGGCAAACGATTTTAGTCACAGATGACGAGCGCGTTTTCTTAAAGGGAATCAAGTTCAACTTGGAGAACGACGGCTATACGGTGCTTACCGCCGCGGATGGCAGTTCGGCAGTTGACATCGTAAGAAAAACGCCCGTTGACCTTGTGATTATGGATCTGATGATGCCTAATACCAACGGGTTGGAGGCTACCAAGCAAATCAGGAAGTTCTCTAACGTGCCGATCCTGATACTGACAGCGATGTCAGAAGACAGAGATAAACTTCGCGGGTTCGACAGAGGCGCGGACGACTATCTGACCAAACCGTTTAATTTGCAGGAGCTTAAAGCCCGCATTAAGGCTCTGCTCCGCCGTGCCGCGGCGTCGGCTGCGGACGCGTCGTCAGCTGCGGAAATCAGCGGGACGGTTGAAGTCGGACACATTACCATTGACTTTAACCGTCGGCAAGTATTCAATCGCGGAGTGCCGATTGAGCTTGCCACGCGGGAATTCGACCTGCTGGCGGCGTTCGTGCGCAAGCCGGGAGTTATCTTCACGCGGGAGGATTTAATGCGAGATGTTTGGCTTAATAACAGTGAGGACAGCAACACGTATATCGCGGCGGCGGACATTCGTACCGTAGACGTGCATATTCGCCGCCTACGCGAGAAGATAGAGCTTGACCCCGCTCACCCGAAGATGATTATGACAAGGTGGAAGATTGGCTACTATTTCGAAGCGTAATATTTTAGGTCGGGTATTCAACCGCGTTCAGATAAAATACGCGCTAAGCTATATAGGCATTATTGCGGCTTTGCTGGTGTTTCTTAACACCTTTCCTGTTGCGCGGTTACGCGAAATGATGGCGGAGGGCAAATATCAATCACTGCAAAGTCAGGCGGCTCTGATTAGTTCGTCCATCGCGCCGTTGTCTTCCCTGTACGCGGAGGAAGTTGCGCGGGTAATGACGCTGCTGAATTATCCGGAGAGTACGGATGTCATAATAGCGGACGCGTCGGGAACAGTTATCTATAACAGCAATTATCCTGACCTTGCATTTCCGCTTCTTCCCGTGCCGGATAACAGCGTTCCCGTTCCCATTCCGATTCCCGCGCCGGGCGAACTTCTAACCGCGCTCAGCGGCAAGCAGGTATTCTCCGCCCGGTATGGTTCCGGCGTATTAACAGGCGCGTTCGCTCAACCGATCGTGTACCTGAATTCCATTATCGGCGCGATATATCTTCGCGAAACCGATACGGGGCAAGCGGCGATGATTCCGTCCTTGCAACATTCGCTTATGCTTCTTACGGCGATTATACTTATAGCGTCGCTTGCGATTGCCGTACTGCTGTCCTGGATATTTACCCATCGGTTTTTAGACTTACTTCGGGCGCTGAAGGTGATACGCTCCGGAGATTACGGCTTCCGGATGCCGGTAGACGGCAGCGATGAGATTGCGGAGTTCCGCACGGAGATAAACAGCCTTTCCGAGCGTTTGAAGCGCGTGGAGGAGCTTCGGGTGCGCTTCGTCTCTGACGCCTCGCACGAACTTAAAACTCCGCTGGCGGGAATCAGACTCTTGTCCGACAGCATATCCGAGAACAGCGGTATGGATATCGCGACCATCCGCGAGTTCGTCAGCGATATAGGCGTGGAGGCGGCGCGGCTTACTCGCGTTACGGAAAAGCTGCTGGAAATGTCCAAAATCGACCGCGCGGCGGATTACGACCGACGGGAAACCTTTGATTTGCGGGATACGGTTCACGCCGCGCTGAAGCTGCTTAACCCTCTCGCGCTGCACAACGGCGTCACGATTGAGCACCATTTACACAGCGTAAGAGTTTTCGCCGACCCGGATGCCGCTTATCAGGCGGTGTTCAACCTGATCGAGAACGCCGTCAAGTACAACGTCGCGAACGGAACCGCGCGGATTTCTCTGTACGAGAACGGCGGCAAGGCTGTAATGACGATTGACGATACCGGCGTGGGCATTCCGGAAAAGGATTTGCCGTTCATCTTTGACCGCTTCTATCGCGTGGATAAGGCACGAAGCCAAGCGGCCGGCGGCTCCGGTCTGGGTCTCAGCATTGTACGCGACGCCGTAGAGAAAAACGGCGGCTCGATAGCGGTTCGCCCGCGTATTTCCGGAGGAACGCGCTTCACAATGACGCTGCCCGCGGCGAAGTGACCATTTGACAGCGGAGCGCGTCACGCGCTCGGGAAAGATTACGCGCCGAGTTCGCAAGAACGGCGGAGGCAATCTTACCAATACCATAACTCGGAGGTTTTTTCAAAATGCACAACATATCCAGCCTCGGACTGGCATATATCGGTGACGGAATTTACGAACTTATGGTTCGTGAGCGCGTGTGCGCGCTCGGCGCACTCGTCGCGAGGCAAATGCATCGTCAAACGGTGCGGCATACGAACGCTGCCGCTCAGGCGATTTACTCGCGCAAACTGGAACCTTTTCTGACGGAGCAGGAGCGCGGCGTGTGGCGGCGCGGACGCAACGCGGCGTCTGTCAGGTCCCCGAAAAACGCCACAGACGGCGAATACCACCTTGCCACCGCGCTGGAAGCGGTGTTCGGCTGGCTTTACCTGAGCGGCAATATGGCGCGGATCCGCGAGCTTTTCGGCGCGTTAGACATCGGCGGCGCGGAAGGGTAATATCGGAAC
>JAITKN010000153.1 GCA_031278415.1 Oscillospiraceae bacterium | reverse complement strand
GTAAAATGTTCAATTCCTTGCAGGGAAGCGATGGATTTTGAACTAACGTCTATTACTGTAACCGCCGCGATTTCCTCTTTCGTCAGAAAATGATCTTTGCCATAGGTCTGTGATATGAGATAGCTTCTGAAATTTTCGTCCGGAAAATATTCCTCAGTTATCGGATAGTAGTCAACGCCCACTTCTCCGACCGGCGGCTCTTCCGCCTTTGCGGTCAGGTTGAGTGTAAAACTCGGCGCGAGGGTTATCAGGAGCGCGGTTGCAATCGCGAGCGTAATAAATCGGTGTAAATTTACGTTAAATGACGAAAATCGGGGGGGGGGGGGTAAATTTATTGTTAAATTTTACCATTTAGGGTAATCTCCTTTGAGTGGGTAAATTTTTATATTCGCATTGTACCACACGCAAATATGTTTGTCAAGCGTTTTTTGACACTCGAACATCCCTCAGCGAATTTTTTTCAAAAAAACGCTTGACAAGCGCACGAGACCGTGTTACAATGGGCAAAACGCGAAGACGGAGACAAAGCTGAACCCGAATGTTTTCACAGAGAGCCGCCGGTCGGTGCGAGGCGGCAGACACAGTTTCAGCGACACTCACTCCCGAGCGGACAGGGCGAGCGCCCGCGGTTGCGCGGTCGGTAGCTTTGTACGGAGGAACGCAAGCCTTCGTTAACAAACAACGCGGCGTGGCAGCGCTGAGAGTGGACGGCTGACAGTCGTCAAAGGGAATGGTACCGCGGAAGGGCTGTTGAATTAGACTTCGGACTTTCGTTTCCCGCAATACATTTTATGTCTTGCGGGAGCGGAAGTTTTTTTCGTTACCCGCGCAAAAAGAAAGGAGTCAGTATTATGAAACTGGCATTTTCCACGGCGGGCTGCCCCAATATGGACTGGGACAACACTTGCAAAATGGCGCGAGAGTTAGGCTACGCGGGCTTTGAGGTTCGCGACCTCGGTCCGAAAACGCTTCAATACGGACCGTTCTACGCGGCGCGGATTGAGCAAACGAAGTCCGAACTGGCAAAGATGGGCATTGAGATCACCTGCTTCTCCATCGGGAAGTCCACGCACATCGGCAAGACGGAGAGCGGCGCGAAAAACAGCGACACGCTGCGTATGTCTACCCTTGCCAAGGAGGTTCGCGAGGAGGCGCGGCAGTACATCAAGCTCGCGTCGAACATCGGTTGCCGGTATGTGCGTCTGCAAATCGACGACTATGTTACGCCGGACATCGACGATACGGACGTCCTGGCGGCGCTGGACGAGCTTGCGCCGTTCGCCGAAATCAGCGGCGTTACACTATTGGTCGAGACCAAGGGCGCCTACGCCGTTACGGAGCGGCTGCACAATCTGCTTGCGCGGTTCCGAAGCGACGCGGTGGGCGCGTTGTGGGACATTGACCATACGTGTCACGCCTCGGGTGAGACGCCCGAACAAACGGTCAAAAACCTCGGGCGTATGATTAAGTACGTGCATATGCGCGACAGCGTCAAGAGCGGCAATGACGCGGACTACAAACTCGGCGGCGCGGCTTACCGCGATATGGGCGAGGGCGATTTGCCCGTCGGGGACGTAATACGCGCCTTGCGCTCAATCGACTTCAACGGATTCATCTCCTACGAATGGCGCGGCGAGGTCGCGGACGGCGCGCTCGAAAACAACGTTCCGCGCTTCAATAAGTTTATGAAGTATATGCAGTCCGGCTTCCGCAAGTATCTGGACGATACAAGTCTGCTGTATGACAATATCCGGAACACCGGGAAATATTTTTGGCCCAAGGAAACGCTTACGGACTGCACCTTTCCGCAGGTGTTAGACCGCGTGTGCGAGAAGTTCCCCGACCAACAGGCGTTTAACTACACCACGCTGGAGCAGACGGCCGCGACGTATTTCCGACGCGGCGAGGGTTATGCGCGTACCTATTCTCAGTTCCGCGACGACGCCGATACATTTGCGCGAAGCCTGATTGCGCTCGGCGTTCGGAAGGGCGATAAGGTCGCCATTTGGGCGCCGAATCTGCCGGAGTGGTACATTACGTTCTGGGCGGCGGTCAAAATCGGCGCGGTGCTTGTCACCGTCAACACCGCTTACAAAATCTACGAGGCGGAATACCTTCTGCGCCAGAGCGATACACACACGCTTGTTATGGCGGACGGCGTTAAGGACAGCGATTACACCGCGATCATTAACGAGCTTTGTCCGGAACTGCAAACGATGGAGAAGGGCAGCACGCTGTTCGCGGCGCGATTGCCGATGCTGCGCAACGTTGTTACGATCGAGAGCAGCTGTCAGGGCTGCTGGACGTGGGAAGACGCTATCGAGAAGTCCAACGAGGTTCCGGCGTCGCGGGTATATGAGATTTCCGCGCAGATGCGTAAGGACGACGTTTGCAATATGCAGTACACATCCGGCACGACCGGCTTCCCAAAGGGCGTTATGCTGACCCACTATAATATTGTCAACAACGGTAAGGCGATAGGCGATTGTATGGATCTGTCAACCGCCGACCGAATGATGATTCAGGTGCCTATGTTCCACTGCTTCGGAATGGTGCTTGCTATGACCGCGTCTATGACGCACGGAACCACAATGTTCCCCATCCCCGTATTCTCGCCGAGGCTCGGACTGGATTGCATCAACAAGGCCAAGATAACCGCGTTCCACGGAGTGCCGACGATGTTCATCGCGATGCTGGAACACGAGGACTTCCCCAAAACCGATTTCAGCCATATGCGCACAGGCATTATGGCGGGTTCGCCTTGTCCGGTGGAGAAGATGAAAGAGGTCATTGAGAAGATGAATATGACCGAGATTTGCATTACATACGGGCAGACCGAGGCGTCGCCGGCCACATCTATGAGCAAGACAACGGACAGCGTGGAACAGCGCGTCAACACCGTGGGCGGTCCGATTTTCGGGGTCGAGTGCAAAATCTTCTCGCCGGAGCGCAATCCCGTCACGGGTAAATATGATGAGCTTGGCGACGACGCGGACGGCGAGTTCGTCGCTCGCGGATACAATATTATGAAGGGCTACTACAAAATGCCGGAGGCTACCGCCGCCGCGATTGACGAGGACGGATGGCTCCACACCGGCGATATGGCGCGCCGACGCCGCGAGGACGGATACTTCAAAATCACCGGACGCATTAAGGATATGATTATACGCGGCGGTGAGAACATCTACCCGAAGGAGATCGAGGACTTCATCTACACGCATGAAAAGGTCAGCGATGTTCAGGTCATCGGCGTTCCGGATAAGGATTACGGCGAAGAAATTATGGCGTGCATTATTGTCAAGTCCGGCGAGACGCTTACCGAAGAGGATGTCAAGGAGTATGTCCGAACTCATATGGCGAAGCACAAAACGCCGCGCTATGTGCGCTTCACGGACGCGTTCCCGATGAACGCGGCGGGCAAAATTATGAAGTACAAAATGCGCGAGGACGCGGTAGACTATCTGGGATTGCGGGACGCGTCCGAAATCGTCACCGCGTAGCGCCGCCTCGGGCGCGGCTTAACAGCGTTGATTGTAAAAAATTCAAATTGGAAATCGGGGCAGCGCCCACGGCAAAAGCATTTACTTTTCGCCCGGATATGGTATAATGGAATCACAACAAGACCATTAACCGAAAAGGGAGAACTTCTCATGAACATTTTAACGCAGGAAGCCCACAGACGTCAATCGGTAGTTAACCTGGCGAATAGGAAAGGGAAAAGCTGCGCAAGCCGAATGTACGGGGTGTCGCTGTCGAGCGTAAAGCGGTTAAGCAAGGCTACACGCGCAGCTATGGCGGTATGATTTACGCGGCTAAACGTTTAGGGTTATGCGGCTTTAGCAAAGAGAAAAAGCCGCCGAGGAAGCACGATAGGCGGTATCCGGAGCTGTCCACGCCGGGTGAGAAGGTGCAGATTGAT
>JAITKN010000133.1 GCA_031278415.1 Oscillospiraceae bacterium | reverse complement strand
TGGAGTTCGCCCCGCCCAAACCCAAAAATAACCGCAATGCCGGCAGAATCGACTATGACACCGACGAAAAAGAGCGTCCGAAGGTTACCAAGCCTACGCCGATACCGAGCGCGGTACCGGAGTCCGGCGTAACAATCACGGCTGAAACGATCGGCGAGGTCTACGGCGATGTGCGCGAGACGGACTGGTACGCGCCCGGCGTCGCCTTCGTGACGGCGCAGGGCTTGATGAAGGGCAAGGGCGACACCGGAACCTTCGCGCCGAACGACGCGACGACTCGCGCCGAGTGGGTGACGATTCTGGCGCGGCTGAACGCGGACGCTTCCGCGAACGCCGTCACCGAACCGTGGTATCAGGCGGTGTGGGACTGGGCGACCGCCGAAGGCATTACGGACGGCGCAAACCCGACCGCTTCGATCACGCGTGAGCAGCTCGTTACGATCCTGTGGCGATACGCCGGGGAACCCAACGCCTATGTAGGGGGCGGCGTCCCCGACGCCCCGCAAAGCTCCGGCGTCCCCGACGCCCCGCAAAGCTCCGGCGTCCCCGACGCCCCGCAAAGCTCCGGCGTCCCCGACGCCCCGCAAAGCAGAGACCTCTCCGGCTACACGGACTCCGCGCAAATCTCCGACTGGGCGCGAGACGCGGTCGCGTGGGCGATCGAGCGCGGCATACTGCAAGGCGACGAGAGGGGACTTCGTCCGCGTGACGACGTCAAACGCAGCGAGGTCGCGGCGATCCTTCGGCGATATCTGGGGGGCTAGCGCGAGGACTCGGACAGCGCGAAGAAAGGGAGAGAGAGGGGACGCAAAGTTCCCTCTCTCTCCTGTGCGGATTGCCGCGCCGCGTGGGAAGCGGCAATCCGGCGGTTATATCAGTCCGTTCAGCGCGTCGTCGATAGTCTTTTCCGTCAGGCGACAGCTTGTCAGGTACTTGCGCATTGATCCGTAAGAGGCGTGAATATGCTCCAAAAATCCGCGCATAGTGTCCGGCGCGGTGATGTAGAACGCCAAAGTCAAATCAGGGTCGCCGGGGAAAGCCGGGTCGCCCTCCCGAAAAATTTGATAGAATGGACGCAAATAGATCTGTGATACGGCGTAGTCCGCGATCACGTCGTCATCCGCCGCGCCCGCCGCTTTGAGCAGCATTGCGGTGAATACGCCGGTACGATCTTTTCCGGTCATACAGTGGTAGTGTATGCAACCTTCGGTTTCCGCGAACAGTTCAAAGTTCTTGCGAACCCAGTCCTTGTTGTCCTCCGCCATTGCGATGTAGACCGGAACCCACTCGATGCTGTCCAGGCGGCGTTCGTGTTTCCTGCGATGGTGAGCCGCTTTTTGAGCTTCGGTAAAGCGTTCGGGTTCAACGTCTTCGGCGATTACGGTAACGGCGGGCAGCTGAGGCTTCCCGTGAGCCGCCTCTATGCTCCAAAGCGGACTGTGGATATAGCGCAGCCAATTCTCTCCGCGCAATGAGCTTGGAGATTCGGTAATTTCAAACGAGCCGCGAAAATCCACGGATGTAGTTACTCCGTAATCTTTCAGGAATGTCTTATCGCGCTCGGAGACGCGTTCGGGCAGTTCCGAGCGGATAAATCGTCCGAACGCGGTCGCGCCGTTCGGCAGTGGGAATCCGCCCAAATCGCGAGCGTTAACTAATGTTTCTAAAGGTAAGCGTTTATAATTTGTCATAAAAAAACAGCTGTAAATCCATATTAGCCGCCGTAAGGCGGCAAAATTTTTGCAAAAGGCACAAGAAATGACGCAGTAAAGAACTTCCGCGCAATTGCCGGTTCCGCGTGAGGTGTTCAAACGTCCGCGACTCGGCGCGGTACGCGCAACTCGGCACGGTACGCGCAACTCGGCGACTGTGGAGAGTATATCACAGGCGTTCACGCGTGTCAAGCATAAATTTCCGCGGACGCGTTATTATAACATCTTGAAGTTACTGATCGGCCGCCCTTTAATTTCACCAAAAAAATCGAAGTGGAACTGTACAGAAACGGCGTTGCAATTTCGAGTAAATAAAATTGCAAAAAACAGTTGACAAGCGGGCTGTATGGGTGTAGTATATAGTGAATTTAATGAAGCGGCAAGGAGATTTAATGTATGGACATCGGCGCTGTTCAAAAGGAATATGAATCGCTGAAAGCGAAAGGTCTTAAACTGGATATGTCACGCGGCAAACCATCGCCGGAGCAGCTTGATTTGTCACTCGGACTGCTTGCAATAAACGCGTACAAGGACAATACCGGCGCGGACGCGCGTAATTACGGTTATCTTGAAGGTTTGCCGGAGGCTCGGGACTTCTTCGCGCCGCTTTTGGGCGTTAACACGGAAGAGTGTATTGTAGGCGGAAACAGCAGCTTGGAACTTATGTATCACTGCGTTAACCTTCAGCCGAATCGAGGCAAATGGATCTGTCCCGTGCCGGGATACGATCGGCATTTTCGCATATCGGAGAAACTGGGGTATGAACTTCTGAGTGTGCCGATGACCGCAAACGGTCCCGATATGGACTCGGTTGAACGCCTTGCCGCTGACCCGAAGGTTCAGGGCATTTGGTGTGTGCCGAAATACTCTAACCCCGACGGCTATACCTATAGCGGCGAGACCGTCAAGAGACTTGCCTCAATGGAAACGGCGAACCCGAACTTCCGCGTCTTCTGGGATAACGCCTACGCGTTCCATTTTCTTGACCCGGAACGGCAGGATTATCTGCTTAATATCCTTGACGAGTGCCGCGCCGCCGACAAGGCGGATCGGCCGATTATCTTTTGCTCCACAAGCAAAATTACGTTTGCGGGCGCGGGCGTTGCCGCGCTTGGGGCAAGCGCGAATAACATCCGGATCATCAGCAATTATTTCAGCTCAATGACCATAGGATTTGATAAGCTGAATCAGCTTCGGCACACGCGATTTTTCCAAGCGGAAGGCGGTATTGACGCGCATATGAGCAAACACGCCGCGATCCTGAAGCCTAAGTTTCAGACCGTACTTGACATATTTGAGCGGGAATTCCGACACTGTCCCGAGCTTGCTCATTGGACTGTGCCGCGTGGCGGCTACTTCATCAGCTTGTTTCTTCGTCCCGGCAACGCTAAAAAAGTTGTTGAACTGTGCAAGAACGCCGGAGTTATCCTGACCGAAGCCGGAGCGGCGTATCCTTACGGCACAGACCCCGACGACAGCCACATTCGTATTGCGCCGAGCTATCCCGGAGTCTCGGAACTCGGTCAGGCGGCAAAGTTGCTCGCGCTCAGCGTGAAGTTAGCCGCGGGCGGACAGTAATCTTTCCGGCAAAACGTCCAATTCGCGCGATATGGACAAATGTATAAAACGGCCCGCGAATTGGCGTCATCGATAGTCAAATACGCACAATCCGAAACACTCAGAGGACACTCTGAAACATTCAGAGGATACTCTGAAACATTCAGAGGATACTCTGAAACATTCAGAGGACACTCTGAAACATTCAGAGGACACTCTGAGACATTCAGAGAAGTCTCTGAGACACCTGTTAGAGTCCGGATTCGCCGCGCCGTTCGACGGCAAGCTGAGATCTGAATACGTAAACGCCGCCGCTGTGTAACATATATTTTTTAGCTTGACACTTCCGAAGGTTTGTGCTAAAATTTACTCAAAATATAGGCGCTGATTACGCGTCGGAACGGAGTTGCTGCTGTGAAAAAACGTTTTGTTACGCTGGCTGTCGTGTTAACTCTTGTCATGGGTATTTTTGCCGGTTGTGCTTCTAATCAAACGGAGGACGAAAAGCTGTCGGAGTTCGCCGACGAACTGGCTCGCGCAACATTGGAAGCATCCACAATCAACATACACTTTAGCTTGGCGCATCCGGAAAACTATGGCATAGCTGACATTGAACCTACATTCGGAAGCTACATAAACGACGAGAGCATTGCCGTTGCCGCGGATGGATTTGAGGAAATCGAATCCGAATTCGCGAAGTTCGATTACGAGAAGTTGTCCGCAGACGGTAAAATGCTGTACGACTACATTCGAGCTACATTAGACACGGAAAAGTCGATGCAAGGGTTTGAGTATTACGTCGAACCGCTTTCGGTCGTCGGCGGTCAGCAATTGACGGTGCCGATCCTGCTGTGGAATTATCTGTTCTATGACAAGGGCGACGCGGACGACTATATCGGTTTGCTTAATGATCTGCCGCGATACTTCGGCGAGATTGCCGAGTACGAGCGTCAGCGGTCTCAGCTCGGCCGCTTTATGCCGGACGGGAGCGCGGATAAGATAATAGAGCAATGCCGCGCACAGGCGGAGATCGCGGACGACCACTTTCTTATCGTCGCGTTTAACGAGCGAGTCGCGCAGATAGAGGGGATTACGCCTGATGAAATTGAGAGTTACAAAGCCGAAAACTTAGCCGCAATGCACGGAAGCTACGCCGATGCTTATAATCGTCTTGCCGACGACATTGAAGCGCTGAAAGGCACAGGCGTTAACGACGGCGGTGTCGGGAACCTTGACGGAGGCAAAGAATTTTACGAAGCTAAGGCTAAAGCGTCCACCGGAATCGATAAGACTGTATACGAAATCAAATCCGGTATGACCAATCGTATAATGCAAATCAGTACTGAGTTTATGCAGATTCTTTCGTCCAAACCCGAGCTGCTTGACGAGTTCACCTCTTTCGCTCCGGAGATTTCCGACCATAATGAGATAATTGAAACGCTGCAAACTGAACTGTCGGAGGACTTCCCCGCCCCGCCTGATGTGGATTATTGGTTTGACGACGCGCCCGAGGCTCTGGCGGAAAACCTTAATCCCGCGCTTTACATTATCGCGCCGTTTGACGCGTACAATAATAACCAGATCGTGTGGAACATAGACGACGAAAACGCGTCCGCGCAGACATTCAGCACGCTGGCGCACGAAGCATATCCGGGGCATTTGTATCAAACCGTCTCGTTCTATAATACCGACCCCGAACTGTTGCGAACAATCTCGTGGAATATAGGCTACCTTGAGGGTTGGGCGGTGTACGCGGAGCTTTACTCCTATAAGTGGATGTCGGACGATGCCGATATGAACGAACTCGCCGCGCTTAATATGGAACTCAGCCTCTGCCTGTACGCGCTTGCGGACATAAGCGTCAACTATGAGGGCGCGTCGCTTGACGACTACCTTGACTTCTGGACGATGTACGGCATCGACGTTCGCGGCGATGCCGCAATGCTTGAAGAGTTCACAAATATTTACAGCGATTATCTGACTATGCAGCCGGGCGTATATATCAATTACGCCCAAGGCTATCAGGAGATGCGCTCACTTCACGACAAATACGTCGAAAGCGGCAAAATGAACCTGAAAATGTTTCACGAAAAGGTGATTACCGCCGGCGCGTTGCCGTTCAAGATGCTTGATGATTATCTTGCCGGAAATTACGACGCGTCCGCCGAACCCGCAGCCGAGTGAGACCTCATCTTAAACCCGGGAGTTAAAAAATGCTTACAAAAAACGATGTCAGGAAAATGGCGGCACTATCGAGGATTTATGTCGCGGAGAGCAACATTGACGCGCTGGCGGAAGATATGAGCGCAATAGTGGAGTTCGCCAATCAGATCGCCGACTGCGAAATCTCCGATGCCGACCGGGCGCTTATAGCGGAACGCGGCGGCGGCGATACGCTTCCGCTTATGCGTGAAGATCGTATGACCGGTTCGCCGGAACGTGCGGCGTCACTCGCTCTGTCCGCGAATTCGGACGGTGAATACTTCTCCTTGGAGGTTCACAAATTTGGCTAAATCAGGCAGAATCAAAACGATACAATCCGCGTTAGAGCGCGGCAAAGTGTCCTGTACGGAGATAACGCGGCAGTACCTTGACGCGATTCACAGAAACGACCACCTTAACGCGTATATAAGCCTTACCGCCGAAACCGCGCTCGAAACCGCGGTCGCCGTAGACGCTAAACTCGCCCGCGGCGAACCGCTTTCCGCGTTGGAAGGCGTACCGTTCTCGCTGAAAGATAACATCAGCACGGCGGGACTGGAGACATCCTGCGCGTCGGAAATGCTGAGCGGCTACAAACCCTCATATGACGCGTTTGTGTGGGAGATTCTCAGATCGGCGAACGCGCCGCTGCTCGGCAAGGCTAATATGGACGAGTTCGCTATGGGTTCAACGTGTGAGACATCCCGCGTTGGCGGCGCAAAAAATCCATACAATACCGAATATGTACCGGGTGGAAGCAGCGGCGGAAGTGCCGGCGCGGTCGCCGCGAACATCGCCGCGTACAGCATCGGAAGCGACACCGGCGGAAGTATACGCCAACCGGCTTCATTCTGCGGATTGGTAGGCATTAAGCCGACATACGGCGCGGTAAGCCGCCGCGGACTGATTGCCTACGCGTCAAGCCTCGACCAAATCGGCGTTCTCGCGCAAAGCGCGGACGACTGCGCGGAGGTATTCCGCAAAATCGCCGTTCACGACGCGTTGGATATGACATCTTTGCCGTTTCCGGAAAGCGCGGAAGACGCGGAGAGCAGCGGTACGGTCAGAATCGGCGTTGCGGAAGAGTTTTTCGATGGAGCGTCGTCCGGCGTCAGCAACGCCGTGCGGGATATAATCCGCACAATGGAACAGATAACGGGCAGTTCCGTCTCGGCGGTTAATTTCCCGTTGCTTAAATACGCCTTGCCTGTGTATTACATTATTGCCTGCGCGGAAGCAAGTTCCAACCTCGGGCGCTACGATGGCATACGATACGGGCGTCCCGCGGATGCTTACGACGATATCGACGACGCGATAAGCCGCGTCAGAAGCGCCGGATTCGGCGCGGAGGTTCAGCGTAGAATTATGCTCGGCACGTACACACTCAGCTCCGGATTTTTTGACGCGTACTATGTCAAGGCGCGCGAACTGAAGCAGATTATGACGTACAAATTTGTGAACGAAACACTTTCCGGTGTAGACTTTCTGATCACTCCCGCCGCGCCGACAACCGCGCCGAAGTTCGGCGAACAAATGTCGCCCGTCGAAATGTACCTCACCGATATATGTACCGTAACGGCGAACCTGACGGGACTTCCGGCGATTAGCGTACCATGCGGGTTTGACTCCAACGGGATGCCGGTCGGAGTTCAGATAATCGGCAAGAAATTTTCCGATTTCAAACTGCTTGAGCTTGCCGCGAAAATCGAACGCGCTACGGATCGCGCGTTTCTTGCTCCGCTTAACGGAGTAAACGGAATGGGGGTAAGCTTATAAATGAGCAAGTATGAAGTCGTAATCGGATTGGAAACGCACATAGAACTTCTCACTCAGTCGAAATTGTTCTGCGGATGCAGCGCGAAATTCGGCGGGCCGCCGAATACGAATGTATGTCCGGTATGCCTCGGACACCCGGGCGTTATGCCCGCGCTGAACCGCAAAGCGGCGGAATTTACCGTTATCGCCGGACTGGCGCTCGGATGTAAAATCGCGCCGCTCAGTTATATGGATCGCAAGCATTACTTTTATCCCGATTTGCCGAAAGCGTTTCAGACGTCGCAATTCCATCACCCGATTTGCGTTGGCGGCGGCGTTACGCTGTCCGACGGACGCGTTATGCGCCTGAACCACATTCACTTAGAAGAGGACGCCGGGAAACTGCTACACGAGCGCGGCAAGACGCTTGTGGACTACAATCGCGGCGGAGTTCCGCTTATGGAAATTGTCGGCGAACCGGATTTGCGTTCCGCGGCCGATGCCGCGGAATATCTTGAAATTCTTCAGGGAATTATGCGTACCGTCGGAGTGAGCGATTGCCGTATGCAGGAAGGGAGTATGCGCTGCGATGTGAATATCAGCTTGCGTTTACCCGGCGCGGAGTACGGTATTCGCGCGGAAATTAAAAACCTGAACTCCTTTGTCAGCGTCCGCCAAGCGATAGAATACGAAACCGAGCGTCAGAGCGATATTCTTGACGCGGGCGGCGAGGTCAAGCAAGAAACACGCGGCTTTGACGCCGGTACCGGCGAAACTTATAGCCGACGCGGTAAGGAGAACTCCGACGACTATCGCTACTTCCCGGAACCGGATATCATTCCGGTTCGCATTACACCTGCGACCATCGCGAGGCTGAGCGCACAAATTCCGGAACTTCCGCGCGCTCGTGCGGCGCGGTATACGGAAAGCTTCGGACTCAGCGAAAAGGATGCCGCGCTGCTCTCCAAATACCGCAAGGTAGCGGAGTATTTCGATGCCGCCGTTGCGGAATCATCTACGGGCAACGGAAAATCAGCGGCGAATTTGATGCTGTCGCAGATGTTCGCTAAAATCTCAACCGAAGCAGAGCGAGAGGAATGGTCGCCGCCGATATCCGCGGGGCGGTTCGGCGAACTTATCGCGCTTGCCGATAGCGGTAAGATAAACGGCAGCGCGGCGAAGCGCGTTTTGAACGCTATGTGGGACTCCGGCAAGAGTGCCGCCGAAGTCGTCTCGGAACTCGGCTTGGATGGTCCCGCTGTGGACGTCGAATCTCTCTGCGGCGCGGCGATTGCCGCTAATCCGAGCGCCGCCGCTGACTTCAAGGCGGGCAAGTCGAAGGCTTTACAGGCAATAATCGGATATGTTATGAAAGCGTCACGCGGCAAAGCGCCGGCGGACGAAGTTCATTCGGTGCTTATAAGATTGCTGAGCGAATGAAGCGCAAGGGACAAAAGTTCCGCCGTCAGTACGGCGGATAGCTATCCGGTATACCTATTGCAGTGCGCTAATATCGGTAAATATATACTTATCGTCCTTTTTATCTGAAGGTTCGTCATAGTCGGCGGATAAAAAAATCATAACATTATCGGAATTAGCCTTTGCGTACATAAAGACATAATCCTCGTATGGTTCAAGAGTCAGTTCTTCAAATGTACCTTTTTCAGCGTCCAGAATGTAATATGTATTTGTCCACCGTATATAAAACATCTGTATATTTTGCGCCCTGTCATCTTGACGATTTAGGGCTAATTCTAAATCTACTGTTTGCAGAATGGGAACAAGAACATTTTCCTCTATTTTGCCTACTACGGCGTAACCCGAATAGTTTCGCATATATACATAGTCGCCGAATACGGCAATCTCATTTGGCCGAGAGCTTCGTATGTAGTCTGCGGTATCATCGTCAATGTAAATTGTCTGTTCAAGCTGAAAGTTTTCTCCATATACCATAATATGCGGAGATATATCGCCGTTTTCTGCGAAATCATCATTTAATGTGTATATTTTACTGCCGTTTACAAAACAGGCTAAAATCATAGAACCGGTCAGATTGGTATAATCCATCGTTTGCTCAATAACTTTCTCTGTGCTGCCGGTATTGATGTCATAATTTTCAAGGTAGGTTTCATAAATTCCGGCTTTTGAGGCGGAATCGTAAGTCCTGCTTTTCAATGCCAACAGATTACCCATATACGGATAAACCATTGCAGCGGGATTAACTTCGTTATCCGTATGGTAAAGGGAGAGCTGATTATTTTCAAGATCAATTCCGTAGAGATTGTTTCCGAATTCGCCGTCCGTGCCTGCTATGGAAACGGTAGTGTAAAAATATAAAACATTATTTACCGTCGCGTTAGCTTTTACCCCGAGTACGAAATTATCAATTTGACCTAATTCAGAAACACCTCTGCCATCAAAATATTGCCGATAATACTTAATCTCGTCCATATTCACATAAACAAAACTATCTTCGAATACCTCAACAGGGTCAATATCACTACCAAGATTTCCGGCAAAGGATTTAAGGTCTTTGACTTCCGGATGTTTTGGGCTAACGTGTACGGCAAACACAATCGAAACTGCCAAGGCAACCGCAACTATCCCGATTACCGCATACCATATTCTTTTCGGCACAGCAAAAATTCCTCCTGCCCGTAAATTATCGCGTAACACCCTAATGGATGGCGTCCGCCGCGATTTGAAATTCACCACATATATCCGATATTATCCGCGTCGTCGTAAGCTGAATACAGATCATTGGCAGATTTTTCATACCAACGATACACAGAGTCCCCTGCATACCCTGCCCACGGGTCGCAAAGCTCAAAATATGATTTATCGCTTAATACAGAATAAATCGTAACAAAATGACCCGGTAAGATATACGGCCAACCTGTTCCTATGCACTCTTTCAAGCCTACGATTGGCGGGCACTCATAATCTGTAATGCACTCATATAAGTCTCTTTTCATATTGGATTTGGACGCTCCGTAAACACCGACGTACGGATTGGTGTCTTGCATATCGTTAATATAATCCACCATATTAACAACATATGTTCCATCCGACGGATCTGTATAACACCCATCCTCAACAGTAGCTTCAGACGGGGTTGTTCCGTTAATCCACTTCAATGCCATGCGAATACTTGCAGGTCCGCATGTATAATTCTTCTGTTGCGGATAATAAGCAAAAGGACTTAATTCTATCCAACTTGCCTCCGCTAATGCACCAACCCCTGAACCTGACGCAATGGAGTTCAACTGAGCCTCAATTTCCGCATGTAATTCTGCCGTGCGTTCAATTTGTGTTGCTGTCGGTTCTTTTACTTTGTATTTTGCGCGTTCAATTTGCTCCGGAGTTGCCCCTCTTGCTCCACTGAAGCCGGATCTCGCAAATGGTTTCTGCGCAGGAAACGAATCAAGCAAATCTTCATCACTTCTGTCAATTGGCGTAGGTCTCGGGTCATCAGCATTGCGCACGGTAAGTGCTTCGGCAAATATGCCTGTTCCCACAGCAATTGTGGTAACGATTGTCAAAACAAATGTTAAAGTCCGGATTATAAAGCTTTTCATAACAACATTCCTTTTTGTTTTAAGATAACTGCATTATATACCAACTATCAGCCTTTGTCAACTGCTTTTTTCAAACACCTTAATTTAATCAGTTGCCGCTCGGCTTGTTGCCGAACGGGACGGCTGCGCCGAGCACAAACATTAGTTTGTAGTGTTACCCGCACGTTGCGGATAGCTCTACACACATCGTGGATAGCTCTACACACATCGTGGATTTCTACACACGTTGCGGAGAGTACGTTGCAATTCGCCGATTCCTCAACTCCGCAAATTTTTGTTTACTTTCCGCGCGGAGTGTGATACAATCACCCGTATGCGATTTGTAAAAGTAGGCAAGACGTTAAAACCCGTCGCGATATTTATATTTTTATCTCTGTTTTGCGCGTATTCCGCGGAATGTACGGCTAACGGAACATGGCTTCCGCGTGTCAGATTTTCAGGGTTCTTGGGAGAACTTGTAATTTACCTGACCGCGATCGCGGTAGTGTGGCTGATCAGCGGCCGGATGTGGAGCGCGTTCCTGTCGGTGTGGGCATTTAGCTTTATCTTCGCTTGCGTAAGTTGGTTTAAGTATTCCGCGCGCGGAACCGGACTGAGAGTCTTCGATTTGAAATACGCAATCACCATCATAGGGCTGTCCGGCACGGATAACCTCAACTTCTCCGGAATAATGGTATGGATTGCCGTATTTGCGCTTGCGTTTACGCTGATACTGAAGAAGAACAAGAAGCTGATCGCGATGTTCACCATAGAGCGGAAATTTATCGCGCGGCGATGGGTAAGCGGCGCGGCGGCACTTATGATGTTCTTGCCGGTAATTAACAAAGGCGCGTTTTGGTTCGACTTTATATCGTCCGCGGAAGTGGTCACAGCGGAGATTGACGATCCTGACGACGCGGTTCCCGCTCTGTCGAATGTGCCGTATGTAAGCAAGACAAGCGAAGAGTATTTCTTGAATAAGCTGGATGAGGTTGAAGCGCTCTATTCGTCCGAGGAACCCGCGGAAACTCCGGACGTTATTATCATACTAAGCGAATCTTTCTGGGATTTCTCCACTACACCGAGCGTCAAATTGTCCGAAGAAATCACGCCGAACTTCAACGCGCTTAAAAGCGAGGGACACTCCGGCGTAATGATGTCGCGTACTTTCGCCGGAGGCACTTGCGGAGTGGAATACGAGGTGCTGACAGGAAATATAATCCGCTACATAGGGATTCAGGATATCTCCTACGATACTATGGTGACCGTTCCGACCGAAACGCTTGCTACACTGTTTAAGCGGCGCGGTTACGACACGATAGCGATGCACAGCTACGACGGCGCGTTCTACGGACGCGACAAAGCGTTTCCCCTTATGGGCTTTGACTCCTTTATTACGCGTGAGGATATGCGGGACGCGCCCATCAGCGGACGATTTATCAGCGACAGCTATATTACCGACCGAATAATCGCGGAGCTTGACGCCCCGCGGGAAAGCGCGGACTATCTCAGCGCGGCTCCTAAATTCATCTTCGCTATTACTATGGAAAATCACCAGCCTTACGACGCGAACAGATACGACGCAACCGAGGTCGCCTTGCTTGATACCGAAATGCCGGACAAGCTGCGAAGCGCGGTTCAGACCTATGCGCAGGGCATCAAAAACGCGGACGCCGCCCTTAAGCAACTTACTGACTATCTGCGTGAACGCGAACGTCCGACGGTGGTGCTTTTCTTCGGCGACCATCAACCCTTTCTCGCGCCCGAGTACGGACTTTACCGCTACACAGGTCAAATGACAAGCAGAAGCGCTCTGACAGCCGAGCAAGCGGAAAGCATTTTGAGCGTGCCGTTTCTTATTTGGTCAAACTATAAGTCCGGCGCCGAGGATTCGGGAATCGTCAGCTGCGCCGGACTGGGAAATGAGCTGCTGAACTACATAGGAGGAGCAAAGCCGCTCTGGTACGTTTATCAGGACTATGTGCGCGAATACGAGTTCATATACGACAGCCGCGAGATTCTGTTTATCGACGCGCAAGGGAACATCTCTGACAAACGCGTGTTACAACTTAACGAATCCGCTCGCGTTTACAATAGACTTCAATCAGAATGGCTCTCCGGCGACGGCGCAATCTATGACCGATTGAAAGCCGACAGATAACGCGGATTACCGAAGCAGTTCCGCAACTTGAATCAAATACACTCGTCCGCGCTCGTAAACTACGCGCTCGAAGACTATGGCGAATCCGTTTGCCCTCAAAAAATTCAGCAGTTCCATATGTTTCGTCTGCGGTTGAAGTATCAACCGCTTGCCGCGTATTTTGCCGAGAGAAGCCTCGACGATCCCGCGTATATTTTCACCGCCGATTCCGGCTATGACCGCGATGTCGAAAGCGTCGCCGCCGATTGCCTCGATCCCGTCGGATACAACGCAAGTAACTTTCCCCTCCGCTTGATAGTTCCGAACCGTCTCTTCCGCGCGCGCTACGCACTTCGGCGAAATGTCAGCCGCGATTGCCGAGTCGATAACCCCGTTCAGAACGAGCCACACCGGCAGAAGCGCGTTGTCGGTGCCTACGTCCAGCAAGCGTGTTCCACGCGGAATAAGCTCGGCAATCGCCTTTAACCGCTTGGGAATCTTCAATCATCCTTACCGAACGCGAACCGTACAACTGTAAGACGAACCATTTGCGGTGACCGTCACCTTGCATGTACCCTTAGCGATAGCCGTAACGACGCCCTTTTCGTCTACGATAGCCACGTTCGTGTCACTGGAATAGTAAACCCACTCGGTAGAACCATTAAATTTGAGCGTGAATTTCTCCGAGGATGACGCCTTGATTGTGACGTCCGTGTGGCTCAGTCCGCTTCCGTCCTGCGTGACGGTTCCGCCGGAATTGTTGCTGCCGGTCGTCGGCGCGTTAGGGTCGTAAACGGTAACGGCGGCGACCGCGAATTTGCCGCCGGTACTCGCCGTAAAGTGAACTTCGCCCGGCGACACCGCCGTAACCAATCCGCTTACGGGGTTAATAGTCGCAATCGCTTCGTTATCTGAACTCCAAGTGATAACAGGCTCCGCTTCGACCGGAGTAATAACCGCTTTAAGCTCGTACATTGCGCCTATCGGCAGCTGAAATCCCGTGTTATCCACGGCAATGCTTTCTACCGGAATATCATTCGTCGCCGGTTGGGTTTCAATGGGTTCGCCCGTCGGCACTATAACTTCCGAAATTCCGTCCGAAGCAGACGGCGAAGCCGTATCTTCCGGCATATCGGTTTGATGTTTGATGCTGTAAATGACTACAGAAATAACAGCTATAAGAATTACCGCGACAAAAAGGATGCCGCCGATAGTTCGCGAACTGGGCGCGAAGCCGGTTCGTTTTGCCATTGCCGGTCGTTTAGCGCCGCAGTACGGGCATTTGCTCTTACCCGCAGAGTACGTATTCCCGCAACTTTCGCATTTGATTATATTTCGATTATCCATTATGCACAACCTCCGCATTCCAAAAATTCCTGTTTACATATTACCTGATGCTCCGACATTTGTCAAGTGTTTTATTTTAATTTTTGACAAGGTTTCGGTAAAAGATTTTGACACGCGGAGTACGTGACGTACAGCTCGCCTGCCGCGATTCTTCTGAAAAACCCTTGACAAGACCTAAACCGCGTGTTATGATAGCTCTATCTTAGTTTTGGGGAACTCTACGAGAAGCGCGGATAACTATCCCTGACACGCGGATAACTATCCCTGACACGCGGATAACTATCCCTGACTCGCGGATAACTATCCCTGACTCGCGGATAGCTATCCCTGACACGCGGATAGCTATCCCTGACACGCGGATAGCTATTCTTGACTTACTGTGATTTCGCGCTGTTGATACTCTTATTCGGGAAAAACCTCTACCTTCTCGCCGCTGACATCCAAGCGAAGATCGCGAATCGGCGCCGCGTAGTTTGCAACGATAAGCTCGGTGACGTTATCCTCAACCTCCTTTTGAATCAGTCGGCGGAGGTTTCGCGCTCCATAGGTAAAGCTGTATGCCTTTTTGGCAAGATATTGCAA
>JAITKN010000024.1 GCA_031278415.1 Oscillospiraceae bacterium | reverse complement strand
TTCCTCAGCAACCTCGGCTCACTCCCTATCAGGAGCCTTTTATAATTTTCCATACACCCTTTTTAGCACACTTCCCCACTTTTGTCAATCAAAAGTTACAAAACTAAATTGAGCTGCCCACACAAAAAAAGTGCTTGACATCGTATGCGGCGTGTGATATAATTACAAAACCTGTGACCGTACAGGGAGTACTATGCAGAATACTACAAAAGGGGGTTCACAATTATGCGAGTACGCGTTACCCTGCGTTGCAATGAATGTAAGCAGCGCAACTACAGCACGGAAAAGAACAAAAAGAACACGCCCGATCGCTTGCAGATGAACAAATACTGCCGGTTTTGCCGCAAGCATACTGTTCACAGCGAAACAAAATAAGGAGACAACTAATGAATAAACAAAAACAAAAAGTCTCTTTGAAAGAGTCCGGAGCGCGTGTTTCCCGCTGGTTCCGTGAGATGCGCAGCGAACTTAAGAAAGTTGTTTGGCCGGACCGGAAAAAGCTGTTTAACAACTGCTTAATCGCAATCGTTATGATGATTGCCAGTGGTATTGTTATCGGAACATTCGACCAACTTGCGTTGTTTGTTGTCAGATGGATTATCGGACTGGGCAAGCTCTTTTAAGGGGGCAGACGAATGCATGAAGTAAAATGGTATGTCGCTCACACCTATTCAGGTTATGAGCGCACCGCCGCGGGAGCAATCGAAAAGGCCGTCGAAACTCGCAAGATGACCGAACTGATTCAGGAAATTCACATCCCAACTGAAGAGGTTACGGAAGTCGGCAACGATGGCAAACGCGCAACCAAGACGCGTCTGATTTATCCGGGGTATGTTTTCATCAAAATGGTCGCGACGGATCCGCGCGCGTGGCACTTGGTACGCAATATACGAGGTGTCACGGGTTTTGTCGGCGAGAACAACAAACCGGTTCCGCTGACGGAAGATGAAATCCGCACCTTGGGAATGGAACGCAAAGGGCGCGTCGTTACTAAATTCGATATTGGCTCTAAAATCAGCGTGACAGATGGTCCGTTGGAAGGCTTTAACGGTCAGATTATCGAAATGTCCACCGAAAAAAATCTCGTCAAAGCAATTATCGAAATGTTTGGACGCGAAACCGAGGTAGAATTAGAGCTTGACCAAATTGAGCTGGCGGACTGAGTAAACACAGCGTGAAATACTACATCAATCGTGGGAGGTGCCGTAAATTTTCAGGCGGCGCCGCCGGGATACCACAAGGAGGAGACTTAAAATGGCAGCAAAAGTAACCGGATATATCCGGCTTCAAATTCCGGGCGGGAAAGCGACGCCCGCACCGCCGGTAGGACCGGCACTCGGTCAGCACGGAGTTAATATTCCGCAGTTTACCAAGGAATTCAACGAACGTACCAAAAACGACGTAGGATTTACTATTCCGGTGGTCATTACGGTCTATAGTGACAGAAGTTTTTCTTTTATCACAAAGACGCCGCCGACGCCGGACTTGCTCTGCAAGGCGGCGGGAATCCAGAAGGGTTCAGGGGTACCTCAGCGCGATAAGGTCGCTGCTATTACGAGCGAACAGGTTCGTAAAATCGCGGAAACAAAGATGCCGGATTTGAACGCGAACGACATTGACGCGGCTATGAAGATGGTTGCCGGTACCGCTCGCTCAATGGGTATCGTGATTAAGGACGCGTAAGGGGGTAACGAAAAATGTTTAGAGGCAAAAAATATCAGGATGCGGTTAAATTGATTGACCGCGCCAATCAATACGATGCTCAGGACGCTTTCGAGCTTCTGTGCAAACTTCCTCGCGCCAAGTTTGACGAAAGCGTAGAACTTCACGTTAAACTTGGGGTTGACAGCCGTCACGCCGACCAACAGGTACGCGGAGCTATAGTTCTGCCGCACGGAATCGGCAAAAATGTTCGCGTACTTGTTTTTTGCAAGCCGGAACGCGAGCAGGAAGCTAAGGACGCGGGCGCGGATTATGTCGGGCTTGATGACCTTGTCCAAAAGATTCAGCAGGAGAATTGGTTTGACTTCGATGTCGTAATCGCTACCCCCGATGTAATGGGGGTTGTCGGAAGACTCGGCCGCGCGCTCGGCCCTAAAGGTCTAATGCCTACGCCAAAAGCCGGAACGGTCAGCGCGAATGTCGCTCAGGCGGTGGCGGAGTCCAAAGCCGGTAAAATTGAGTATCGGCTTGACAAAACGAATATCATTCACTGCCCTATCGGCAAAATTTCATTCGGCGCGGAGAAGCTGTACGAAAACTACAGCGCGCTGATCGATGCCATCATCAAGGCAAAACCGGCAGCCGCCAAAGGTCAGTACATTCGCAGTTGCGCCACTGTATCCACAATGGGACCAAGCATTAAGGTTCGCGCGATAGCGTAAAGTCAAATACCGCCGACCGCCTGATCATCTTGCGTTTCAGCAGCATGGTCGGCGGTCGCGGAACGCGGCGGGAAAATCCGAACCCGCAAAAACAAGGATCAAAACGTAGTCATAAGGTATATGGGCAACCCGATTCCACCGGTGATGCGGCTTCAATCGGACGCGGCAATACCACCGTCTGCCGCATCAATCTCCGCGCTCCCAACGATCAGCCGCGCTCTGCATAGCGCGTTTGCAACTCGTGCTTGAACGCGAATAAAGTCGAATGAAGGGCTCATATCATTTGAAATCGCAGGCATCCTGAAATCTTTTCAAGAAAACGCTTGACACCGACATTCCGGCATGGTACAATACGAGTACAAAAACCTCCAAGCGCAAAGGAGAATGCTCCAAACGGTAAAATTTATCCGCGAATTACCCCAGCCCCGATGAAATTCGTCAAATAGCGTAAAATTGCGCCGAATTATTGTGGTCGCAATCGCTTTCATGTCGAACTTTTGTAAAGATGTCGCTCCGAAAAGCGCGAGACAATCGCTGAGCGTCACTCTTTGTGATTTAATCGCCGTATTTGCGCGGAGATTTACGAAAGTGACCGGTGGTGTACTTGGCAGCTACTGAGTGATGTGACCGAAGTATAAATTTTATTGAGTCAAATGTTGGGTATATAATTAACAACAGTAATTCGGGGGTTGTAGTACATAATGAGAAAATTATCTTTGGGGCTTGTTTTGACAATTGTTTTGCTTGCGTTGGCAGGTTGCGGTCGAAATAACGATGTTACGGCTCCGTCGCTTGCTCTTTTGGATCGCAAGACTGTTATTAACAACATTCCCAAAGCTGAAAAGCCACCCGGTGAAAGTGAATCCGGCGAAGAAGTGTATGTCATTTTAGACGACAGCTCTTCGGTCGGCAAATACGCCTTGTCCGGAACTCTTTTTAGTGATGCGTTGTCGTCAGGCAAAGCCATTTTTACTGATTCTGATTTTTTTCGCGGCTACAAAATGAGCGATTTACTTGTAAGTCAAACCGATACCGGGAACGATGCGGAAATTCCAAGCGTTTCAAGCGCAGGGCAATTTTTTGATAACGCGGCAACTGATTCCGGATACAACTCTGACAGCGACAAATCAAACTTGGCAGTTGCGTTGGACAACTTGAAAATCGCAAGCGGAGCGGATAAGTTTGCGGAGGACAAGCTTATAGTATTGATTAGCGATCTGTATCTTACAAATTCCGACGGCACACAACTCGCGTTGATCGGTTTGTCGGATACAATGGGCAGCTTTATTAACAACAAGGATGGCAATGTCAGCATAGTCGCGTTACAATCAATGGCGGACGATAACTCACAAATTGCCGTCGAACTGGATACTGTAACTCTTGCCGTTAAAGGATTAAGCAGAAAAATCAACAAAAGTGATATTAACTACGGCAAACAAGACAACAGCGGCAAGCGTCCTGTGTACTTCTTGTTTATGGGCGATACAGAGTTGGTCAGCAAGTATACAGATGAATTCGTTGGCAGCATTAAGCAGAGCAGTAGGTACAATGAAGATGATGTTAAAACGATCATCCTTGATGAGTTCCCTGTCAGCGATGAAGTTCCGCCGCCGGCTCAGCCGCTTATTGATCCTATCGTTCCTGTTTTAGGAGATGACTTTGCTGAATATGCGCTCAGCCTTGACGCGAACGCCCTTGATTATGTGTTCACACCTTCGCTGACCGACACCGAAACCGGGCTTGATAACGATGTATATGCTTGGGATTCGTTTATCTCAGACGGAAAGATTCCGATATGGCGCGTTTGGGATAAGGGGCTTGATTCGGGCAGCGAGGAATTTTCACTATCATTTACAACCGACAAAGGCGTATCGGTGGACTCGGAACGGATTGCGGTAAAGTGTTTTACCGTAGATACTGACAGCGGGAAAACGCTTGCCGAAGCGGACACCGGTAACGAATATGTGAATATCGGTACTGTGCCGGCTACAGGCACCATTAATATACCGCTTAAATTGCTGCAGCCTAAACTTACGGTGAATAATCCGTTATTATTCTTACTTGATGTAACACTTGAGAAAGAGCTTCCAAAGGCGGAATACGTTCCTGTTGACTATTCCGAAGCAGGCGAGTTAGCGTGGATCTACGACCGGACACTTACGACTGATGAATACTGGGACAATTGCTATAAAGATTTCCCAATATATGATGACGATAACAAAATAACAGGATATCGCAAAGGATTTTGGCCGGGCGGCGGAGGTTCCCGCAAAGACGGAACAAGCGGATATGAACTTCACGATCAAACATGGTATCTGTCTGACTTTATATCGAAACTGTTTGAGCGTCGGCAGAATTTCATCAACGAGGAAAATAAGCCCCGAATTGACGATAGTGTGCATCAATACGCGTTGTTTGGGTTTGTAGTTAGGCAGTCATACGCAACCGAGCGAACTCAACTTGGGTATACCTCTAAAACGGAACCCGGCGACAATGGCGGATACGCTTTCAGTATTGAGGAAATCGGCAAGCTGAAGTCAGGAATGAAAACCCAAAATATATCGGAAGACACAGACGGAGGTAAGTAGAATATGACAAAGCTGATAAGTAAATTCAGATTGAGAGCAAACTTTGCGCTGCTGTTAATCATAGTGTTACTGCATCTGTTGCTTGGCATCTTCGGCGGAGAGGATTACATCGGTATAACAAATTTCTACCAAGACATAACGGGCGATTACTCCGCGCCGCTGATTATCAATGGTGTGATCTTGTTTTGCTGCGGGTGCGCGATTATGCTTTGGGTTGTTAACATTATATATTACGCGCGGTTTTCCGGTAAGACCGGTATGACTTTTGAAAAAAGATACTTTGCGGGTCAATTATTCGCAAATATATTGGTTGTTATTTTAATATTTGTATTGTTCTTACTTGCCGCTGTTGTTATAGTACCCAAGATTATTGCGCCGTATATAGAGGAGTATGAAGTAACGATCATCTCCAAAGTAAAAATATGGGTTCCGTACATCTTCACGTTTCTGATTGTTCTGAGTACATCTTTTCTGCAATTGTGCATAATGCCGCCGAACGATGCTCGCTCCGCTCCAATATGGTTAAACTCGCAATGGGGCAAAGAAGATTAAGGAGGGCAGCGGATAATGAGTAAGAGTAAAGTTTTGATCGGCGTAGGAGGTTCAGGCGCAAAAGTGCTTGAAGCGTTCACCTACCTGACTATCGCGGGATTCCCCGGAACGCATATCAGCGCTAATCCTGATGTTCCCGACTTCTATTTGCGAATGGTTGACACCGACAAGGAGAACGGCAACTACGATCGCCTGTGCAAACTGCTGGATCTGTTCTGCAAAGACGACGGCTTAAGCTCTCGTTTTGTCGGTTACTCAAAGGGCAAAGGCAAAAACTGGGAGCAGGGTCGCATCAGTCACAAATCTGTCACAAAAACAGGTGACGCCCACACAGTACCCTCGGAGTTTTTATGGCAAATAGACCTTACCAAACTGGAAACTCTCGAGAATATGCGCGATAGTTTAAGTGAAGCAAATGATACTGCGCGTCCAAGTCCGCTGCTTGCCGCATTGTACGGGCAGGAAGACCTTGCCGTCCCGCAAACGGAAGGTTTTCACGGCAGGCCCCGCATCGGCGCCCTGCGTTTGCAATATGAATTTGAGGAAGATTCAAAGGACGGCAATTTAGGCTTTTGGAATTCCCTGAAAGATAACAATATCTTCCCACACGGGCAAACTCAGCTTATGTTCACCGGTTCCATCTTCGGGGGAACCGGCGCAAGCGGGATCCCAACACTTGTCAAGCGCTGCCGGGACAGCTATTTCAAGGGTGATTCCGGTAGTTCTCTGGGAATGACGCTGATGTTGCCATACTATTTGTTTTCCAATCTCGATAAGGAATGTCCCGCGGATCCGACTCAATTTCGGCTAAACAGCAAACTCGCGCTCCTGTATTATCATAATTCTGAGCTTCTCGGACAGCTGAGTAATCCGTCTGTGTATATCATTGGGCAGAAGGTTCAAACTAATATGAAAACGGAGAATTCCGGACAAGTGAGCTTACATTCGGGTAAAGCGGGGCAAACAAATCCTGCGCTGCCCGCCGAACTTACTGCCGCCATCGGCATTGTTGATTACTTCAATAACAAGAAGCCCGGAAGCGAAATTCGCTACTGCCGCGTCGGTGACAGCGCGCATGACCCGCTGAACTTGACGCTTGACTTCCCTTACGGCAAGGATTTAGAGACCGCAATCAACCGACTTGCGACATTCTCGCTGCTTTGGAAGATCGTAAGCGAAAATCGCCCGGACGGGAAATCAGACTTGTTCACATATCGCGGGTTGACGTCTATAAAAAGGGAAAAATCCGCGCAATGGGTTTCGGTGCTGAACGATGTGGACGAGTTCGCAAAATCCGCGCTGATATGGCTGTTGCAGCTTGATGCTAACGGCACAGACCTCAAGTGGTTCCGCGAATCATATGATTCGGTCATAGATTTTTTGAGCAAAGTCAAGCGGGGCGAGGCCTCATTTGACAGCTGTGACAAGAAAATAGGCGACAGAGACATCACCAAATGGCTTAAAACCATAGAAAAGGCAATAGACAGCGTCAAGGTGCCGCGTACCGATGAGAGGGAGTATCTGCAACTGCTGTATGCCGTTATGTCGGTATGTGCCGACAGACATCGTTACAACTGATTATTTTTGCCGGAGGCTAATCAAATGCTGTGGTTATCTGATGTAAACAAAAAAGAGTTCGGAGAGAAAGAGAGCGTCACAGGTCCGTTCAAGTACGGGGTTGATAACGCGTTGCTTGAGGTCAGCCGCGCGTTGGAGACTGACAGTTATGACGCTCGGAAAGTGCGTTCAATACCGGATATATACAGCAAGGCGCATTTGTTCGATATGGCAATTCGTCAAGCAGACAGTAACTCCGATGATGCTTTCTTTAAGAACTATAAGAGTTGGATTGAGTACGAATGGCGCGCGATGGTCGCTGTTTTGGTGCTGGCCGAGAACCTGGGTGTAAAGGTCCGCGCCGTCCCTTTCTATCCGAGCAGCGCTAATCCCGAGGTGCCCGCCAAGTTTGGTGAAGACGGCAAAGATGAAGATCGGCGGGATGTTCTGTCTCCGTTGGAGAAGATAATATATCGCTCACGTCCTACGTTTGAATTATGGAAGATACCCGACGGAAATACCGTAACCGAAGAAGAGAAATACGGTTGGTCATGGGGCAATGGTATGGTTTTCCAAGTGTGCCCTGAGGGCGAACGCCCGGTGCCTATCGCGTTCACGTCGCCGACTACACTTATTGTTCCCGCGGCTGACGGTTGGAAAACGCTTTGGAAGCATTACGGGAAGATTTTTACGTGGATTGAACCCTTTGCGGGGGAGCGTGGCATCGACCCCAACAAGATGTCCGACGAAAATCCATCCATTGTTCTTAAACGCGATTTTGCGGAATATTTACCCGTGCTGTACAGTTGGCTCGAACTATATCGGTTGAAGCTGGCGGAGAAAGCCGTTAAGACTGACTGGTGCGCTAAAAAAGAGACTGTGGGTTACTTGTGCGCTCCATTTGCGGGCGTTGATAAGGACGGAATTTTATGCAGATTTATTAAGGATTTAGGATTTTCAAGTATTGACAGGGACACGAGTGAGGTTTTTACTTTTACAAATATCACGTCGCTTCTTGCGCCGTACGTTCCAAGCAATGTAACTCATGTCGGAATGGACTACGCGAACATAGCGGTCGGCTCGAAAGTGTTGTTCATAGATTGTGACGCTGAGCGAATCGGCGGACATGAACTTGAAGATGTTATCGCTATAGACAGACTGTCAGTAAAGCGCGTCAGGGACGAACATTTTGCCGAAATAGAGGCAAAACGCAAATTCGACGCCAACGAAGTGGATCAATTATGGACATCACCATTACTTGACCGCATACGCTCGAGGGCGCGGATAGTATTCAGCGATGAGCTGCTGCTCCCGCAAGCGGCGTGCGCGTATTATAAAGGCAACAAAGGCGTGTGTGCCGATGCTGTTGTACCCGATGTCGGAACCTTCTATGTCGAAAATGACAGCGTTAATCCAAATATCAAGGACAGAACTTATTGGGTTCCGATGCCATTGACTGAATCCGGATTTAAATTCTATAGCGATTTCTCCCCACAATATCGTATCAGCGGCGGATTTCATCGTAACAGCTATGATATATGGAAGATAACAATAGCGATTGACGTGCCGATGGAAGAAGGCAGCGCAGGATCAGTCACTACGGGCGGTGTAACAAAATATACCTGGCGCAAGACATACACTAACGCGCTTATCGAAAATCCCGATTCTGATATGCGTACTAATCCGGTTCAGATAATCCAAACTGAAATGACCGAATCAATTGGTAATATATTGTGTACGTCTGCAATATGGCCGCGTTTGCCAATTGATGGTTGGGAAAGTTATTACTTTTTTTGCCTTAAGTTACGTACTTATTACCTCAAACCGCTGGGCAAGCTTACGGATGAGGCAACGGGCAATCCCAAAACATACAGCGGCGGGAATCTGAACGGAATACCCGGCGAAGCGACCTACTATCGGCTTGACGAATTTCCCCAATACTTGGAATTTTATAATGGTCGTGACGAATTACTCGGTTATGTCCCGTTAAATTGCGCAATCGCGCAATCGCCCGGCAGCGCGAATACGTATAAGGTTGCTGTTGACTTCGGAACTTCGTCCACGTCCATATACAGGCAGCTTGACAGTAATCCGTTTGGGAAATTCGGAGCGGATGGTTTAGGTTCCGCAGCCGTTTGTTTCAATCCCGCATTCAACGATGGCGGAGTTGTTGATTATCTTACGCAATACTTCATTCCGCATAACAGCAAGCCATTGCCGATTCCGTTCCAAACGATAATTCACGACAACAAAAAGGACGAAACGGCGCGCTCTCCGGTGTTCGACACCCTTCTGTTCTTTAAGTTACTGACACCTCAGCAGGACGATCCCGTCCGCGGTTCTGTAAATAGTAACCTTAAGTGGTCACGCGGTACGCTTGCCGGAAATCAGGTAAATATGGCATTTCGTCAGATAGCGCGATATGCCGTTCTGGACGCAATAATGCGCAAATGTAAGACGATCGAGCTTTTTGCTTCCTATCCCGGCGCGAAAGCCGGCGGCAACGCGCAGATAAAGCAGCTGGGCGAGCAATTCAGAAGCACAATTTCACAAGACATCGCAACGCGCGGCGCGAACAAGCAACCCATCATTACTTTACTTGAACACCCGCTGATCACCGAGGGACTCGCTGCGGCAAAACACTTCCAGGCAAATGTCGGCAACGAAAAGTTTCGCTGCGTTATTGATATTGGCGGCGGCACATCGGACTATTTTATCTATCAACGGGCAGGTACCGAAGAGCCTTTGTACAGCGCAATTGACAGCTCTGTTAAATTCGGAGCGCGTAATATGTTAATTCGCCTGTTGCAGGACGACGCCGCAAATATTGCCGACAAAGGCGATTCCCTTGTGTGTCATATGCTTACTTCCAATGACGTCACAATCCCGTATGGGAATACTGACGCTCCAATATCCGCGTATCTCGCCAAAACTGAAATAACAGACGCGAAAGAGAGGGCAAAGCGCATAGTTGACACGCTGCGGACCTCGCAAAGTTCAACGAGTTCATTTGCTGCCGAATGGGAAACCGTATTAGCGTTCCCTGTTGATGGTACTGAAAAAACTGTCGGCGATTTTATACACCAAGCGATGACCGGTAAAGGCGACAAGCGCGACGAGCGCGGTCAACGGTTTCTTACCATATTGGCTGTCGGAATCGCCGCAATAGCATATTACGGCGGGATGCTGGCGCGGACATTTCCCCGCAGCATTGAGAACATCGACTTGCATTTTGCCGGAAATGGCTCAAAGGTTCTTAATTGGCTTGACATTCCGGCAGACGGGAATATAAGAGAGAACGCGCTGGATATTTTCCTGGGCGAAGTGTTTAAGCGCGCGCTGATGCGCCGTGAGGATGAAGACGATTTCACACTCCAAAACATAGAACTTACTGTCGGCCGCAGTAACAAGCCGAAACTGGAGGCGGTAAGCGGGATGCTCTCAGATGCCGCAATCAATCTGATTGACGGCGGCAAAGCAACCACGGTAACGCTTGCGGGCGAATCTTTCGTCGAGGTCGACGGAACAGAGCATAAAGCAATTGATAAAATTACAGATGACCACATTTACAAAATTGTTGATGACGCTCGTCAGAAGAATGTTTATCCGGGCAGAATAAAGACTACTGAATTTGATCACTTTGTCGAAGCGTTTAATATGGCGGTAGTAGAGGCGTTCGGTCGCGCGGCTAATCGTCCGGTGCTTGTGCTTGACTATAAGCGTAATAAAAACGGGTTCGACTTCGGTCAGTCGCTCTTTACATTCAACGTTCACTCAATGAATAATGCGCGTGAAAGTACGATAGACAAGTATATAACCGGCGTGATTAACGACCGCGAGGGGACAATGGAACGAACGCCATTCTTCTTCAAGGAAGTGGAATTGCTAATCGATACGTTAGTTAATGTTTTTGCGCCGCGTCAGTAAATTGTTAACTATAAGCTACAACGTAGGAGGCACCGAATGAAAAGGGTTTTATCTTTGGCATTAGCGTTTTCGGCTATGACGACAGCCACACTTATTGCGGCAAGTGCTGACAATGCGTTTGCAGCTGAGTCAACTGCTGTGCCATTCGCGGAGGCTTCGGTTAGCGGTAGTCCCGTGATTGCGTCGTTGATTGCCTCCGTATTGGTTGTTGCCGTCGCCGCTGTCGTTGTCTTGCTCGTTCTAATGGGCAAAAAGCTGAGTAAAGGTATAAGAGATATTCTCGAACAGCAGCAATCAAATCACAACGAGCAATCGCAAACGATTGAACGCGCAATTACCGACCTGAACGCAAAAGCCGTACACCGCAATGACCTATATAATCAAGCCAAAGATACTATTGACTCGCTTGCGCAAAATGTTATTGATATAAAAACGGCAGTACTGCCCATTGGCGAAAGTGATGCGCAAATTGCCGCGGATAAACACATCGGAGAACTTTCTTCAGTGCTGAAAAACGCGCAAGAGCAGTTGGAAAACCTTGGCAAAACGCTTGAAGACGCGCGGATGGCTTATCAAACAGACCGCGAAGCCGTCCGGAAGAAAGAGAAGGAACTAAATGAGAAAGTTGACGCGGCGGAACTACTGCGCGATTGGGAAAGTGTAAAAGCACTCAATTTGGAGGAACGCGACGCGTCATTCCGCGAACTCGGATATGAGGTAATTTGGCTCAGCAAAAAGGATGAACAGTACTTTGAAACCGAGTCACGCGGACAATGTATGCTACTCAAAAAAGGAGACATGCTAAGCGTAGTTCCGGCAAGTAAACCATTTGAGGTCGAGTCTCTGGGTAATTGGTATACAAAGCAGACATCGCAAAGGGGTCTGACAAGAGTAACGCGGCCCGCTCAAGCGCAGAAAGTCGGCGGCAAGGAATACCGCCTCGTCAGAGAGGGAATAGTAGAAGTATGCGCAAACTGAACATTCAGCTTGCCTCAAAACGCAAATAAGAGAATATATTTCGGTTCAGCTGAGTGTGTTCGCAGCTCGGGCAATCGTATTTTGCAGAAAGGTTAAATTAGATGAAATCTATCGTAAACGCGCTATTCAATCTCCTTTGGGGAACATCGATGTCAGATCAGTATGACATTGCCGTGTTCCTTATGGCGGCATTAATGTCACTCGTTGTTATCGTGGTACTGACCTGCGCGGCGTTTGCGTCTTTGTCAAAACAACTGAGGGCACTTCGATTTCTGAACGAAAACTTGTTAGAGAATATTAACGGCAGCGAAGATATTACGTCAGCTGTCAATTTACTCAGAGCGGAAAAAGTGTACGAGCCGACATTGTCCGCAGCGGTTATTTCGGCGATTTTGGCTGTAATTGTGATGGTATTTAGTCAATACGCTATCAGATTAGCGGAAGAGTCCTATGCCTTGTGGGCAACAACCTCAAAACCGATAGCAGTTGGATTATCGTATACGCTCGCCATAATTGCCGCTATTGCCGTCATTACACGCTCAATCGAATACGCGGTAAAATACAGCGCAACGCATCATCAGTTGGGACAATTAATAACGGAACTTCAACTTCGCCGCTCGTACACGGATAAGATTGAAAGTTCAGCGAAAGATGTTTCGAGAATTATAGATGCGTTCGTCAGCAATCTTGTGAAGATTGAGAGCTCGCTCGAAATTGCTGTTGGCATCACAGCAGCTCAGTCGGAAAATCTCAGCAGAGCACTTGTTAACGCGAACGAATTTGCCGACGAATTTGCGGATCGGTTTACAAAATCGCTTGACCATACGCTTTCGGCGACAGAAGATAAGATTGCGCATATAGTTGATGAACTGGCGGCAGATTGGCTGATTAGCGTGACAGAGCAACGATTCAAAGATATGCTGAGCATTATTGAAAATAATGTTAAGACGACACAATCAATCGCGATCGAGTTGCAATCATTAGCAAAAGAGGTTAATTCTCTTGCTGATACATACGGCAAATACGACAAAAGCGCAAATGCCGCCGCCGACAAATTGGCCAAGGCGGCAGACCAGGTCAGCGCCGCGCTCACACCGCCCAATACCGCTATGATTGACGATGTCCGCGAACTTATGCGGCAGACTACTTCCGGTCTGAACCATATGTTCAATGAAGCGATAACGGCAATCCGTGAGGAATCAGGCAAAAGGGGAGAATGATTACGCAAACCGGATGCCCGCTTTTCACTCTGCCGCAAGCGCAAAAATGAATTGGCAAAACGCGGTTCCTTATCGGCAGAACAAATGCAAATTGTGAGTGTGGAGCAAATCATGCCGGAGACCCATAACTACCGAAAACTGAAAGGGCTGCTGAAATTTACAAGCATCGTCCGCGCCGCGAAGGTAACGGACAGCGACTTGGGCGCCAATGGTTTTGGTCGAGAGCGGCTTGTTTTGTGCCTACTCCCACAATTTATGGAGGACACATCTGACCCGCCTGCCGGACGGGCAGGCCGTCACCTGTCTGCCGACAGGACTGCCAAAGCCCTATACTGCAAGCGATTATACGCAGTCACGCCGACATCGAAAGCGCAATTCACACCGAAACAACCGGCAAGGGAATCCCCAAGGAAAAGTTCGCCGTTCACATCAAAGAAACCGAATTCCGCTTCAATCCCTGCCGGATTACCATCGCAAATAGGGATGTCCCTAAATAATTTACGTCTTGAAAGACATTTAGGAGGAATATCATGAATTGCGTCTACACTCCGATTGCGGGCGATTTTGATTTTGTCGGAGATTTTTCCGATGGGCTTGCTTTTGTCAGAAACAGGGAAAAGAAGTGCGGATACATTGATAAGCTTGGGGAAATTGTAATACCATTGGAATACGCATGTGAAGCGAATTGTCGTTTTGTTTCACCACAGTTTTGTGAGGGGTTTGCGGCTCTTTTCAAAAACGGAAAGGCGGGTTTTGTTGACAAGTTCGGGAATGTCGCTGTTGATTTTCAGTACGATTACGCCGATGGTTTCAGAGATGGTTTATGTGTTGTCAGAAAAGGCAATTTGCATGGAGCTATAAACACATGCGGAGAATTGGTCGTGCCATTTGAATATGACATGCTCCATTCTTTCTGCGAAGATCTTGCTCCGGCGATAAAAAGCGGACAAACAGGATATATCAATAAGAACGGCGGAATTGCAATACCATTTGCTTACGATTACGCCCCTGAACTGAATAGCCAATTCAGCGAAGGATTTGCGCTTGTTGAGTCCAATGGGTGTAAGGGATATATTGATAAACGCGGCGAGGTTGCTATCCCATTCGGGCTTGAATATGATGAAGCTCAATCTTTTCACAAAGGGCTTGCCGCTGTCGTAACGGGTATACGTGCCGATGTTACTTCAAAACAAGGTGAAAGCTCTGACGAATTTCGGCGGCGTATTGACGATGCGCGCCGTCATCAGCGTTGGGGGATGATTGACAGGGCGGGAAATGTGGCTATACCCGTTGAGTATGAAAGGATTTGTTATACCGCACACGGCGTTTCCGCAATCAATGCGGACACTCAACATTTCTATAACGAAAACGGCGACTTTATGTTTGCGATGGATTATGACTATGTTGGACATTTCTTTAGTGGGTTATCTACGGCTAAAAAGGGTAATATGCGCTGCTTTATTAACGAGGTCGGAGAGATTGAATTTTCACTGCCCGAGGGATTTGATGATGTTGGTTCATTTTTTGATGGTTATGCGGCGGTAAGTGTAGGCGAAAAATATGGATTCATTGATAAAGCGGGTAACATAACTGTTCCTGTGGAGTATGATTCAGTTTCTCGGTTCAGGGATAACGCGGCAGTTGTGAAAAGGGATAACAAATGGGGGATACTGAAGCTGCTGTTATAGAGGGGGACTTCGGCGTTGGAGCTTAGGGACGCGCTGCCGATCGTGTTCGCGATTAACATCTGCACTCACGAGCCGCCTAAGACAGTACGATAGGGATAGCAATCATAAGGATATTTGACAGGAACATCCACCGCTTGATGGTCATTTGTTTCACCTCATTTTGATTTTGATAAAAAGCGGATAGTTCCCCGGAAGTTCCGGCTGTTGGCGCAATGCAGCTTAGGTGAGCAGTAACCACAACGGCGCGGCATCAATACATAAGTAACAAATATACAGAATACCTTAACTGCCTGACTATGCCGCAAAACGCGCAAAGCGGAGGAGCTTTTCATGCTCCCCCGCCCTGCTGATTTACGCGTTCTGTCGTGTTCGCGCTACCCTTCCAGATACCGCCGAAGGATCGCCGCGACCTCGCTGCGTTTGACGTCGTCACGCGGGCGAAGTCCGTTCGCGTCGCCTTGCAGTATGCCGCGCCCGACCGCCCACGCGACCGCCTCACGCGCCCAGTCGGAGATTTGCGCGGAGTCCGTGTAGCCGGAGAGGTTTCTGCTTTGCGGGGCGTCGGGGACGCCGGAGATGTTTCTGTTTTGCGGGGCGTCGGGGACGCCGGAGATGTTTCTGTTTTGCGGGGCGTCGGGGACGCCGCCCCCTACATAGTATCGCCACAGGATTGTCACAAGCTGCTCACGCGTGATCGGCGCGTTCGGGTTCGTACCGTCCGTAATGTTCTCGGCGGTTGCC
>JAITKN010000144.1 GCA_031278415.1 Oscillospiraceae bacterium | reverse complement strand
GTAAAGTGAATTTTGTCAAAATTTCACGGCGCGTAACAGATTATTGATTCCCCTGACTAAATCCAAAGATCAAGCGACCGTTTTCCGCCGCCTTTTGCAGCCTTTTCTCTTATGGTTTGCCGTGCGACTATCACCCAAAATATTGAGCTTATACGGTTTTGACGGATCCGATCGGCCCGTATTCAGATTCGCGTTTAAGACTCACATTGATAGTTTGACGACGCCTGACTTGTTGTACTGTGCGCATATTGCGCGCTGTAGCTGAGTGGTAACATTTACTTTTTCCCGTTCAGCTACCCGGCTAATACACAACTTCTCAGTCAATATCTTACAAAATGTGTGAATAATATCGCGCAATTCCATGTATTTATACGGAGTTCTTCTCAAAAACAGGGGTTTTTATCCGTTTTTTCGGATGTTGCTGAGTAGTAACACTCGAACAGCGGTTTTCCGCGCAACCGCGAAAAACCGCTTGACAACGGAGCCTCAATCTGCTAGAATGAACGCGTATATTTGCGCGTTTATGCGCGGTTCCGCTCAAAAACGGGAGCTTTTGATCCGTTTCCGCGGAGATAGCTGAGCGGCAAAAGTACGCGATTTTGCTGTGTCCGCTCCCGGTAAACAGCTTGACAAACGCGGGTAAGCGGCATAAAACGCGGGAACTTACGCGGCGCGAAACGCGAATCCGGAGGGAAAGCGGACTGTGAGGCTATGTCTTTTTCGTCAAATGTAAAAGCTGAATTATCCAAAAGGCTTTCCGAGCTTGACGGGGAGCTTGCTGAGTGCGTGATTTACGGCGTTTTGCTGTACTGCAACCACGTCGGCACGGACGGGATAAAAATCGTCACGGAGAGCGCGGACTTCGCGAAGGTTCTGCCGCCGCTCTTCAGACGCGTCTTCGGCGCGGACTTCGACAGCGGCAGCGGCATAAGCGTCGGCGGAAAGTACACCGTCAAACTTACGGATTCCGGCGCGTTGAGGCTTATTTTTGACAAATACGGCTGCGACCCCGCGACGGAGCCTTCTTTGCGGCTTAACCGCGCCGTCCCGCGTGACGACGACGGCGCCGCCGCGCTCCTGCGCGGAGCCTTCCTGGCAGGCGGAAGTGTTACCGATCCGGCAAAACGCTACCATTTAGAGCTTCGCACAAACCGCTACCACGTAGACAGGGGAATGTTCAGCCTGCTGGAAGAACTCGGACTGCGCCCTAAAAGCGTTACACGCAACGGAAGTTACACCATTTACTTCAAACGAAGCGGAGATATAGAGGACGCGCTGACGCTTATGGGCGCCGCCGTCTCGTCTATGGAGCATATGAACGCAAAACTCGAGAAAGGTTTGCGGAGCAGCGCGAGTCGGGAAGTCAACTGCGTCGCCGCAAACGCGGATAAAATCGCCAACGCCGCAGTCGAGCAGCTCCGCGCGATCAAGCGGCTGAGTGCCGCCGGTCGGCTCGGATCGCTTACGGACGCGCTTCAGCGAACGGCGGAACTTCGGCTTAACAATGAAGACGCAAGCCTTGCGGAGCTTGCGAAACTTGCCGGAATAAGCAAGTCCGGACTGGCGCATAGACTTCGCAAACTCCTGGAAGAGGCAAAATAGCGCGCAGCTGCCGATCGCCGTCCGAACCCGCGTCCGGTTGCGCTTGCGCCGCGATGACGCGTCAAGAAGCTCGTAACGCGTCGGCGTTACGAGCTTCTGCCATGTCTTCCGCCTGAAATCCGGCGTCAAATTTTTTGCGAAGTTTAATCGGGGCGGAATAAACTTGCCGGCGCGGTCAGACTCCGCCGCGCCGCCGCCTGACATCTTCGGATAGTCAGAACGCCCAGCCGAGCAAGCCGCCGCGGTTCTTTCGCGATGCCGCAAGGTCGGCGGCGCGGGCGAGTATCGCCGCCGCGTCAGCGCGAGTCATAGGCTTAGCCGCGTTCAGCGTAATGTCGCCCAGTACGTTGCACGCGTTCAAGTTCGCCGCCGCCTGACTCGCCCACGCCGGCACAAGCGCCTCGTCGGCAAAGAAGGAGACGCTGCGCACATCGCTGATTTGTAACGCGTTGTTGAGCATAACCGCCGCCTCGCTGAAGCTGACAGGCTGAGCGGCCGCGAACACCGACGCGCCGTCCTCTCCGCCGTACCCCCTGATTACCCCGCCCATAAGCGCCGCGCTGACGTAAGGCTTGACCCACACCGGAATAATCGGATCGTCGGCGAAGCCCGTGGTCGTAACGTCCGTAATCGGCTCTATTCCGGCGATCTTAGCGCACATAGCGAGAAATTCCCCGCGCGAAACAATCGCGGTGGGATTAAAGTTGTACACGCCGCCGACCTTTTCGCCCACGAACACGCCATCCTCCGCAAGGCGCAGCGCGCTGTACTCCGCGGGATTGCCGCTCATATCGCCGTACATAACATCGGTGCTTTGCCGCTCGATTATGACGTTAACCACAGCCTCCTGACCGACGTTGCCGGACGCGTCAACAGCAACGTAAGTGAAGCTGTCCTTGCCCTTCTTCTTGGAGTTAGGCACGTAGCGGAACGTACTGTCGCTCACCGTTACGTCGCCTTTCTTGGGCTGAGTTACAATTCGGTAGTTGATCGGCTCCCCCTCAGGGTCTGTGGCGGCGAACTCGCCGAACAGCGTAACTCCCTTGTAGGTCGTGTAGTTCAGGTTCTCCGCGACCGGAGCGTAGTTGGTCGGCTCGCTCTCAGCCGTCGGAAGCGTCACCGAAACGCTTTCGATCTCGACCGCGCCGCCGCTGAACGAAAGCGCGATTATCGGCGCGAGCAGGAACAACGCGACTGCCGCCGCCGAGATTCTGTTTTTTGCGGACACTGTGTTTCCCTCCTAATTTGAGTATTCTGCCTTTATTTTCTCAATTTAAGAGGAATTTTATACTATGTTACCGCAGATTTCAGCCGCGAACCCGAATTAACGGTTCCGCGGCTGACTCTATTCACTTCACTTCGTGTTCTGTATTCGGATTATGAACCCGAACTCGGGTCATTATCCACAACTGCGGTGCCGTTCCAATACTTGGTAATCGCGCTTTCCCCTGAGCCTTGCTCAACTTTGAACCGCCATGTTTCGCCGGTACCTTGTTTGTCTATTATGGTAATCGTCACATCGCCGCCCTCGCTGCTGAACGCGCTCCAAAGGGAAGTACTGTTGTACGTGAATTGAGAGTACGTCAACTTGATTTTCGCGCCGGGTGCTACGGTTAATCCGCTTAGCGCGGTATCCATTGTATCAATAGGATTTCCGCACAGCGTAGTTTTTTCAGCGGCAGCTCCGGTGATGTCAATCGTGCCTGACCCGCCGATAGATACCGTGCCGTTGTTCCTGGTAATGTCTCCGCTGCCGGTCAGTTTAATCACGCCATTGACTGTCAGACTTCCCGATAGACTCACCGCACCGGAGACCGATACTGTACCGCCTGAGTTGACAGTAAC
>JAITKN010000122.1 GCA_031278415.1 Oscillospiraceae bacterium | reverse complement strand
ACAATCCTGTGGCGGCTGAACGGATCTCCGGCGTCGAACGCCGACGCCGACCTCACAGGCGTGTCCGACTGGGCGCGAGACGCGGTCGCGTGGGCGGTAGAGCGCGGCATACTGCAAGGCGACGCGAACGGGCTTCGTCCGCGCGACAACGTCAAGCGCAGCGAGGTCGCGGCGATCCTTCGGCGATACATCGAGGGCTAACGCGAACGCGATAGTGCGCGACAGTACGCGATAGAACGCGATAGAACGCGATAGAACGCGTAAATCAGCAGGGCGGGGAGAGCAACTCTCCCCGCCCTGCGTATCACGCTTACTCCGCGCTGATTATGAACTCGTACACCGGTTGCCCGCCGGTTACCACCGTGACCTCGGCATTGGGTACCGCGTCGGAAAGCGCGGCGTCCAACTCCGCTGTTTGAGAGCTGTCCGCGCACGCGCCGGTGTAGATGGTGATGAATTCCGGATCATATTCGCCGACCGTTTCGACTAACTTTTTCAGGAGCGAGGCGAAGGTTTCCGTGCCGAAGAGCAATTTCCCCTCCAACATAGCCAAGAAGTCGCCCTCTTTGATCCCCGCGCCGTCAAAACTGCTGTCGCGAGCCGCTTTGGTAACGCTGATCGTGCGCACATTCTCTCGAGCCTCATTCATTGCCGCGCTGATGTTCGCCGCGCCCGCATCCGGGTCAAACGCCAACAGCGCGGACACGCCCTGCGGAACACTTGTGGTCGGGATAACGATTACCTTACGTCCGTGGGCCGCACCGACACACTGGTTAGCCGCTAACACGATGTTGCTGTTGTTTGGCAGAACAAACACCGTACTCGCCGGAACGCGATTGATCTCCCGCAAAATGTCTTCCGTGGATGGGTTCATCGTTTGCCCTCCGTTGACTGTACGGTCAACGCCGAGATTTTTGAACACCTCCTCAAGCCCGTCGCCCGCGCATACGCTTACGACCCCGATTGCCTTTTCAATCTCCGCGAAATCAGGTTCCGACGCGGAGATCTCCTCTTTGAGCTTTTCCGTATGCTGTTCGCGCATATTCTCAATTTTAGTCGTCAGCAGAGTGCCGTATGTAAGAGCTTCGGTAAGCACAACGCCCGGCTGGTCAGTATGTACGTGTACCTTGATAAGCTCATCATCGTCAACTATGACGATACTGTCGCCAAGCGCGTTCAGGAACGCCCTCAGGTTGTTCGCGTCCTTCTTATTGGTTCGCGTCACAATGAATTCGGTGCAGTAGCTGAATGTAATATCGTCGTCGCTGAACGCGGAAAAATCCGCGCGGGCGAGCGTTTCCGCGCCGCCGTCGGAAGTCCAGTGCTCTCCGTTGACGGCGGCGAGCATAGCCTCCAGTATGTAGACGTATCCAACGCCGCCGCTGTCCACTACGCCCGCCTTTTTGAGTACGGGATTCAGGTTGACGGTATCCGCCAGAGCGGTCTTAGCCGCGTCGATTATCCGCTCCAGCAAAGGCGCGAACTCGATGCCGCTATCGCCCTCGTATGCCTCAACGTACTCTAACGCCGCGTCCTTGGCAAGGCGTGACACCGTGAGGATCGTGCCCTCTGCGGGCTTCATTACCGCGCTGTACGCCGCTTTAACTCCGTCGTCAAGCGCGTTGGCGAAGTCCGCCGCCGCCGCGCTCTCTTTGCCTTTGAGCGACTGCGCGAAACCTCTGAACAGCAGAGACAAAATAACGCCGCTGTTACCTCTGGCGCCGCGAAGTAGCGCGCCGCTTACGATTCCCGCGATTTCGCCCAGTTCGCGATTGCCGCGCTCGTACTTCGCGTCGCTTAACGCCGCCGCCGCATTGCCCATTGTAAGACTCATATTCGTACCCGTATCGCCGTCCGGGACAGGGAAAACATTCAGTTCATTTACCGACTGCTTTTTTTCATTCAAAACCGCTGCCGCGTTAAGAATCATATCTCGGAAAAGCCGCCCGCTCAGACTGATTACTTTTTCGGTGTTTGACATTTGACCTCTCCTCAATCGACCATAATACCGTCAACGAAAACATCAACATTCTTCACAGGCAATCCGGTATCGCGAACAAGTTTATATGATACCGCGCTGACAATGCTCTCGCAGATTACGGGAATGTTAACGCCGGTCTTTGCGATTATATGAATCTCAACCTGCAGCTTCGTCTTTTCGTCTTCCGTATTACCTGCCTGACCGGCAGGCAGGAGGGAAACTTTAACGCCTCTGCCCATAGCCTCCCGCTTCAGCAGATGAACCAAACCATCCGTAACGCTCCGAACCGCCATTCCGCGCACACCGAAGCAGCTTGCCGCCGCTATCCCCGCAAGCGTCGTAAATACATCGTGAGTAATGGTTATGTCTCCGATGTCAGTTCTGATTTTGTACATAAATAACACCTCTCTCAAACAAAGGTGATACAAGTATATCACAGCCTTACCGAAAAATCAAGCATTTTTTGCCGCGCCTTACACTCCGCGGACGCTCGAGAGTTAACAATTAACAGTTAACAGTTGGCAACACCCTCACGCGCTGAGCCTCGTGTTCGCGTATGCGCGGAAGCGAGCCCATTATTACTTAAAAGTGACATTACAATTACAATAATATTCCCACAAAATGGTTGTGTCAATACCGACCGTAGAAATTACAACAATATTTGGAGAAAACAAAAAAATAACCCCCACCGGTTAAGTGGGGGTCAAGGTTTCGCTTCAAAACTCTAAAACACAATTTCGGCGGAAAGCGAAAATTTTTGGTCAAACTTATACAGGAAGACAAGAAACCGCGTCTTGGATAATGCCTCGGTGGGGTTGAGGCGCGAATTGCTTCCGCTGCTATCGCCCTGCAATATCCCCCAAGCGCTCAGCTCGTCCACGGCGGCTTTTGCCCATGTCGCAATTTGGTCATCGTCCGCAAAGACCTTTGATGTGTACCGACCATCCGCAGGGAGAGTGTAGCCTTCTTCGGCGCGTTTTCTATAATCTGCGTCGATTTGCGCGATTTCCTCCGGCTTATATTCGTCTATAAGGGAGTTGGTGTCTTTCCAAGTCGCGGCTATCTCAACCGCTTTCGCTTTCTCCCATTGAATTATATTCGTCGCCATCACCGCGAACTCTTGCATGGACAGCTCGCTGTCCGGATTGAATTTGCCGCCACCAACACCGTTCATAATGCCGAGCTTGTTCATTGCCCAAATATACTTGGAATATCTGTGCGAGGTCGGCACATCGGAAAAGACTTGCTCATTGCGCATCGGCACCGTGCCTAGGTAGTTGCAGAGCAAT
>JAITKN010000081.1 GCA_031278415.1 Oscillospiraceae bacterium | reverse complement strand
GTACTCGCGGCTCCGCCGCTCTTGTTGCGTCTGATACTCGTACATCCGCGCATGTCATCGCCGCGTTTTCCACTGTTCTCGGCATTCCGCAGATCCTCCGCTCTCGGTGGGCGGCGAGGTTTTTGCGTGCTTCTTTTGATACGCCTCGGTCAAACCCTCCGTCATCGCGCAAAAGTTGCCGCTTCACACCGATAATCTGCTTGAAATCGACATCGTTCAATTTTTGAGTTTTTTCATAATGGTTCATTTCTTCACCCCACTACTATCGTAACATAAATTTCGACGCTTGTCAACCGCTTTTTCGGTTTCAGAGGAGGTCTAATATCGATTATCAAATATGCGGGTAGTCTTTTTCTCGCTGCGCGGCAGTTCCCCGAGACTGACGGCGTGGGTTTCCGGAGTGCTGCCCACCTTGGACTTGAACGTTTCCGCTACTTCTTTCTCCAGTGCTTTGCGCTGCGCTGAATTCTCAATGGAGGTCTCAAAGAACAGGCGCATGATGTCGCGACCGTTCAAGTGGTCGATAATGATCTGGTACTCGCTGGAAACTCCATCTACCGCGGTTAGAACGCCATCCACAAGAGCGGGAAAGATAATCGTGCCTTTGACCTTAACCATATCGTCGCTGCGTCCGATAATGGTGGAGATACGCGGGAACGCGGACCCGCATTTGCACTCGCCGGGGATTTCCCGCGTGAGGTCGTGAGTTCGGTAACGCACCAGCGGCGCGCCCTCCTTTTGCAAGGTGGTAACTACAAGCTCACCGCTTTCGCCCTCCGCGACGGGCTTTAGCGTTTTAGGGTCTACGATCTCATAGTACAGGTAGTCCGTCCACATATGCATTCCGTTTTCCGCGGAACAGGAGATCCCGATTCCGGGGCCGTAGCACTCCGTCAGTCCGTAGATGTCGTAAAGCTCCACACCAAGCTCGCTTGCGATTCGCGCGCGCATTTTATCGCCCCAACGCTCCGAGCCAATCAGTCCCTTACGGAGTTTGATTTGGTCTTTGATTCCGCGCCTGTCTATTTCCTCCGCCAGCAGAAGCGCGTATGACGAGGTCGCCGTCAGCACGGTTGAGCCGAGGTCGACCATCATCTTGATTTGCTTGTCCGTATTGCCCGGCCCCATAGGGATAGTCATCGCGCCGAGCCTTTCCGCGCCGAGCTGAAACCCGATCCCCGCCGTCCATAATCCATAGCCGGGCGTAATATGTACGCGGTCGGATCGCGTTACGCCAGCCATTTCATAGCACCGAGCGAACATAATTGCCCAGTCGTCTATGTCCTTCTGCGTGTACGGAATAATGACTGCCGTTCCCGTTGTGCCGCTGCTGCTGTGGATACGCGCTATATCCTCGTTAGGTACGGCGGCGAGTCCGAGCGGATAGGCGGCGCGAAGATCATTCTTGTCGCTGAACGGCAGTTTCTGAAAGTCCGCTTCCGTTCTGATGTCCTCGGGATTGACGTCGGCAAGGACTTTGCCGTAATATTCGCTTTTCTTGGCGTGAGCGATGTTAGCGCGAATTTGACCTAAAATTTCTTCGGTAAGTTTCATATCTTTTTCTCCCCTTGACTTTCTGTTTGCAGACTCAATATTTACGGGCAAAGCGAACCGCGATCCGAGGTTTCAGCTGACGTCAAGCAGTTCAAGGTACTTCCAGCCGTCCTCGGCTATGTGATCCTTGCGGCCTTGCAAATTATCGCCGAGCAGCAGATCGAAAGTATCGGCGGTAATCTGAAAATCTGACGGAGTGACTTTAATCAGACGGCGCGTTTGCGGATTCATTGTAGTAAGCGCCATCATTTCCGCGTCATTTTCACCAAGTCCTTTGGAGCGGTTGATCTGGACTTTGGCATTCCCGAGTTTTGCGGTAATCTCATTCTTATCGCGGTCGGAGTAAGCGAAATGGGTGGTTTTCCCCGCGACGATTTCGTACAGCGGGCTTTCCGCGATGTAGACGCGTCCTTGCTCGATAAGCGTAGGCGTTAAGCGGTACAGCATCGCCAGAATAAGCGTGCGAATTTGGAACCCGTCCACATCCGCGTCCGTACAAATAATTACCTTGTTCCAGCGCAGTTTATCTAAATCAAACTCCGTTATGTCGCTTGCCTTTTTCGTTTTGACCTCAACCCCGCAGCCAAGGACTTTCAGCAAGTCGGTAATGATTTCATTTTTGAATATTTTATCATAGTCGGCTTTCAGGCAGTTGAGAATTTTGCCTCGGACCGGCATAATCCCTTGGAAATCCGCGTCGCGGCTCATCTTACAACTGCCGAGCGCGGAATCGCCCTCCACGATGTACAACTCGCGTTTGTCCGTGTCCTTAGTACGGCAGTCAACAAATTTATTAACGCGTGTCGCAAGATCCATTGAGCCGCTCAGTTTCTTCTTGATATTAAGCCGCGCCTTCTCCGCGCTCTCGCGGCTGCGCTTGTTGATTAACACCTGATTGGCGATTTTATCCGCGTCCGAGGCGTTTTCGATGAAGTAAATCTCTAAGCGCGATTTGAAAAACTCCGTCATCGCGTCCTGAATAAACTTGTTTGTGATGGATTTCTTTGTCTGGTTCTCATACGAAGTCATAGTGCTGAAACAGTTTGTAACCAGTACAAGGCAGTCCTGAACATCGGCAAACGTAATTTTGCTCTCGTTCTTTTGATATTTGTTTGTCTTTTTGATATACGCGTCAATTGCGGAGACGAAAGCGGATTTGGCGGCCTTTTCCGGAGCGCCGCCGTGTTCCAGCCAACTGGAGTTGTGGTAATACTCGATGGCGTTAACGATATTGGAAAACGCGAACGCGGCGGATATCTTTACCTTGTACTCCGGTTTGTCGGCGCGGTCGCGGCCTTTGCGTTCTGTCTCGATAAAAAAGGGAGCGGTAATAGCGTCGGCTCCGGCTATCTCGGTTACGTAGTCCACTATGCCGTTTTCATACGCGAAAGCGGTTTCCTCGAAATTACCCGGCTCGGTCTCATTACGGAATATGAAGCTGACGCCCGCGTTGACCACGGCTTGGCGTTTGAGAGTATCGGCGAAGTAATCCGCGGGTATGTCCGTATCGGTGAATACGTCCAGATCCGGTTTCCAGTGGATCAGCGTACCGGTGCGCTGACGCTTCGCGGTGTCCGGTTCTTTTTTCAGACCGCCTATGTTCTCGCCCTTCTCGAAGTGAAGCTCAAACACCATACCGTCGCGCCGAACGGTTACGTTCATATATTCCGACGCGTACTGAGCCGCGCATGAACCCAACCCGTTCAGCCCGAGGGAATATTCATAGTTATTGCCGGTGTTGTTATCGTATTTCCCGCCCGCGTATAACTCGCAGAATACAAGCTCCCAGTTGTAACGCTGTTCCGAGGCGTTCCAGTCGACGGGGCAGCCGCGTCCGAAATCCTCCACGCTGATGCTGTGATCCGTGTACCGTGTGACGATTACGCGGCTGCCGTGACCCTCACGCGCCTCGTCTATGGCGTTTGAGAGTATTTCAAACACCGCGTGTTCGCAGCCCTCCAATCCGTCCGAGCCGAATATTACGCCCGGACGCTTGCGAACTCTGTCCGCGCCCTTTAACGCTGATATAGATTCATTAGTATACAAACGCGTTTCTCCTTAGAAATTTTATAATTATCATCAAATGCGCAGGATTGATTTCGCGACGCTGAAATATACAATCAGAGCGCCGGCGTCCACAAGCGTTGTAATCAGCGGCGACGCCATAATGGCGGGGTCAAGTTTACACACCTTAGCCGCCATAGGCAATACGCATCCGATAGATTTAGCCATAATCACCGTAGACACAAGCGCTATTGACGCTACCGCCGCGACCCTGATATTGCCGGGGTACATCAGCATAACGCGCCCGAAGTTCACGGCGGACAGCGTAGTTCCGACAATAACCGCGACGCGCAGTTCTTTCCACAGCACACGCAATATATCAGACGGCTCAATCTCTCCCACCGCCATTCCGCGGATTGTCAGCGTACTGGTCTGACTGCCCGCGTTTCCGCCTGTATCCATAAGCATAGGCATCAGCGTGACAAGGAGCGGCACTACCGTAAACGCGTCCTCGAACCGCAACAGGATCGTGCCCGTAAACGTGGCGGAGACCATAAGAAGCATGAGCCACAAGATACGGTTCTTGGCAAGCGCGAATACTCCCGTTTTCAGGTACGGGCGCTCACTCGGCGTAATAGCCGCCATAATCTCGAAGTCCTCGGTCGTCTCTTCCTGAATAACGTCAATCACGTCGTCAACCGTAATGATACCGACAAGCCGATCTTCCGTATCCGTAACCGGGATAGCCAGCAAGTCATAGCGTGATATAAGTTCCGCCGCGGATTCCCGGTCATCCGTCGTTTTTACGGATACAAAGTTTGTGTTCACAATATCGGAAATCAGACTGCCGCGTTCGGAAAGCATAAGGTCTTTCGCGTTGACTACGCCTTCCAGTCTCAGGTTTTTATCCACTACGAACAGCGTATACAGCGTTTCTTTGTCCTCGCCGATTGTGCGGATCCTGGTAAAAGCCTCTTCGACGGTCATAGTGGGTTTAAGGTCAATGAACTCAGAGGTCATTACGCTGCCCGCGCTGCTTTCGGGGTAGCGCAGATACTGGTTGATCAGCTCCCGCGTCTCGCGGTTAATATTGGTGATAACGCGCTTTACGACGTTCGCCGGAAGCTCTTCCAACAGGTCCGCCGCGTCATCGGTGTATAAATCATTAACCAAGTCGCCGACCTCGCGGTCGGTAATCGCGTTGATGATCTGTGCCTGAACATCCGCGTCCAGATAAGCGAAAGCCTCGGCGGCGTTCAATTTCGGAAGCAATCGGAACACTACCGCAAGCGCGTCTTTCGGCGCGTATTCGTCTAAAAACTCCGCCGCGTCCGGAGCGTCAAGCTCCGCCAACCGACTTCTGAGGTATCCGTATTTTTTTTCGGCAATCGCGGTTAACAAGTCTTCAAAGAATATTTCCTTGCTTTCCATAGAGGCTCCTCCGTTCCGTTCGTAATTTATACAGTATGTACATTATACAACGAGCAGCTTTGAAAGTCAAGCGCGAATCGCCTTTCCGCATCCCGATTTAGTTTTGTAACTATTTAGGCTTGAGGAATGGAATGATGTTGGTTGGGTCGAGGAGGTTGTCGAAAAGCAGGCGAGAAATTGGGCGTTTGACGCCGAGGATGTCAAGGCGGGTTTTGATAGAATTTATTACGTGTTTTCGTATAATGTTTGAATTCAGCTGAATGTTTTTGTCCCTGACTTTGTAACCGTCCTCGCCTAAATGAACTATTGCGCCGATACAAGCAAGCTTCGCCCACTCCGCCTTTTGCGGCAGCCTGCCTGCCGGACAGGCAGGCCAATCGATGTCAGCGGTCACGAAGCCGGTACGCTTTACGATTTTACCGCCCTGTTTTTCGGTTTCGTCGGCTGTGTCCATGGTTTTACGGAGCTGTTCGTCCCGCGTATAATCCTCCAAATCACGCAATCCACAAAAATTACCCAATATCGTAATTGTCAGCACGTCGCCTACCTTGTAATAACACCCGTTGTGCTTCCGCAGCAACCTCGGCTCACTCCCTATCAGGAGCCATTTATAATTTTTCATACACCCTTTTTAGCACACTTTCCCACTTTTGTCAATCAAAAGTTACAAAACTAAATCGGGCTGAGATTTTGAAAAAAATGCTTGACAAACAAAACGGAGTGTGTTATGCTGAGTCTGTTGTGGGGGATTTCCCGAGCGGTCAAAGGGGACAGACTGTAAATCTGCTGTCTACGACTTCGGTGGTTCGAATCCACCATCCCCCACCAACGGCGAGTCGCCGCGGACAAATGCGCTGCGTAAAAGCGGTAAGCCCTTATGGCTTACCGCTTTTAGACTAAGCCGTCAAACGGCGGAAGTGTTTTTCAAAACATCTAAATCGGACTGCGAAGCCGGCGGCGAGTCGCCGCGGACAAATGCGCTGCGTAAAAGCGGTAAGCCCTTATGGCTTACCGCTTTTAGACTAAACCATCACACAGCGGAAGTGTTTTCAAAAACATCTAAATCGGACCGCGAAGCCGGCGGCGAGTCGCCGCGGACAAACACGCTGCGTAAAAGCGGTAAGCCCTTATGGCTTACCGCTTTTAGACTATGCTGTCAAACGGCGGAAGTGTTTTTCAAAACATCTAAATCGGACTGCGCACCCGGCCTATATAAGCCTGTTTTTCGGGATAGCGAAAAGCAGGTTTATTTATATTTCGGAACGATGCAGCCGCGCGGGCGAATACTGCGCGGCTGTGTTGCGTCTGCGCAACAAAAAATCGAAAGGATTCACGCATATGAAACTTGCCATACGGCTGCCGCCGCTTGCCGAGCGGCGAAATCGAAACAGTCCGAGCTAAGGCGGACGCGGTAAAACTCAACACTTTCGCCTGACATACCATAAAGTTTAGGTGATAATCGCAAATAGTCCGATTTAGGTATAGCACTCGCGAAGTCAGCGGATACGGGTCTTGCGCGATGGAAACGCCTTTGATGTTTGCCCTCTGTCCTTGATACAGATATGGCGGAATGTTATGACGCTCAGATGGTTATGTCTCACTTCATTCTGACAACAACATTCTGACCGATTCCCTGTTCTCGTTTGAGTTTAAGATGTCAAAGTCGGCTGCTTCGGCGCCCGACAGAGCGTATACGCGGACGGCGGACAGCCGCGACACGCGGACGATAGCGCCATTTCCCGTTTTCGCCGCGCTTACCGAATTCAGGCTCCAGAATATGGATTGAAACTCGTCAGATTGCTTTTCGTCTGATATCACTACCCCGTATGGATAATTCTCGGTTTGGTTATGCCTTATGGCATATACCGCAAGCGCGTCGTAAAAGTTATCATCGCCGGCAATAAGCTCGTAGTTATCGGACGCGCCAATGAGACTCGCAACATAGTTAATGCGTGCCTCTAATTTCGTCAGCGCGAATTCGATCTCCGCCGCCACAGCCGGGTTGCTTTTTATTTCTTCCGGAAGCGGCGTTTCCTCGGTATCCGGAACGTCCGTCGGTTCTTCGGTGTTAGGAACGTCTGTCGGTTCTTCGATGTTCGGAACCGCCAATTCTTCGACGTTCTGAATGTCCGTCGGTTCTTCGGCGTTCGGAACGTCCGTCGTTTCTTCGATGTTCGGAACGTCCGTCGGTTCTTCGACGTTCGGAATGTATGCCGATTCTTCCTCAGGATCGTCGGGAAGCTCCGAGGTATCGTAAAGAGGAGGCAGCGGTTCGGATTCCGGTTCCGCAAAGCTCTCGGGCGCGTCTGAAACGTCCGGCGTTTCGGTTGGCTCCGGTTGTTCCGGCTCGTTTGCCGACTCAGTATTCTCGGTATCGGTTTGATCCGGATCTTCCGTTTCGGGAACAGCGCTTGGATCGATTATATCTTGCGCTTCATCTGATTGCGTTTCCTCTTGCTGCGCGTATGCATGGCTGATCATTACGAAAACCAGCACGGCGCACAGGAGCGTAATCAGGGCAAATACGCTTCGTTTTTTCATAGGGGTTGCCTCCTCTTAGTAATTTCGTGATCCCCGGTCGGGGAACAGACGAACCGGAACATCTTTTGCGAGAGATTTTCAGCGCGGATGCGTATTCGGTTTGCCTAAATGATGGGCGGACCTGTTAATGCCGCGGGGTTTGACCGCGGCCGCTCAGGCAGGTTCAGCTCATCAAGCGGATTGACCAGATCGTTGCGGAGTTTCTCCAGCTCAGCAAGAAGTTTACATCGTTCAAGCGTAGAGACTTCTCGCAGCAGGGCGTCTTTCTTCTGCCGAATCACCGCAAGCTCGGCGTTGCCTTTGACCCGTGCTTGCTCCACAATTTCCGCGGCCGTCTGCTGCGCGAAGATCAAGGTTTCCGCAATCTTATCCTTCATCCGCGTATACTCCTCTTGGACGCTGCGCAGGCGCTCAAGCTCTTGACGCTGATCCTCGGCCGCGTCGGCAATCTCATCAAGCAAGGTATCCACCTCCGAGGCGTCATAGCTCCTCCCGAACCGCCTTGTCAGCTGAACCGCGTCGATCGCTTCTTTTGTCAGCACCATAATTCCGCACATCCTTTCAATGTTTTTGCTATGCTCCGTATTCCGGTATCATAACGCCAATGACGATGTAGCGAGCGTCGTCAAACTCGTAACTGCACGTTGAAAGCACAAGGAACCTATCTTCGTCCGTATACTTCACGGCGCTGTCAAATGTTGTTTTCGGCGCGGCATAGGTCAACAGCGCTTCAAGATTCACTTCGTACATAAATGCCCGCTTGCGCCAATCATTCGCGCCAATGACACAGCCGTATATCAGCTCGACGCGGTAGTTTTCCCGCTCCGTATAAAGATACATATACGGATGCTCGTCGAAATAGCTCTGCTGCTTATATTTTGCCAAGGAGCCGAACATCTTGCCCGACTTCATATTGTGACCATAGATGACGCTCAATCTGCCGCTGAAATCCGCGGGGCAGTTATAGTCCATGAACAAGGATCCGTTTGCGTTGTAGGTACCGTCCGGCAGAAGGTGAAGGTACCGGTCGTAATCGTCAGCCCGCATAACCGGATAATCGATTACGGTGTCCGGACAGTAGAGCCACGCGGCGGAATCCGTGTTGATCTCGCTCAGCGCCTCAAAATCGACGGACAGCGCGGGGATGTCCGCCTGAGCCTGAACCTCGGTTTCGGGTCGATTCAAAGCGTCCTCGGGCTGAGTGTCCGCCGCGGCGCCGCCGCTTGTACTCTCCCGATCCGGTCGGAGGATCTGTTCCCGCAGTTGTTCGTAGCTTCTGTCGCCTTCCTCATAGATCCGCGTGATTTCCCGCAGATTATAGGCGGAGAACCCCGTAACGCATATCGCCAACAGCAAAATCAGCCATACAACCGTGACCGATCCGCGCTTTCGTCTATGTGTCATTGCCACGCTCTCTCTTCCGTCTCTTCCCTTTTACGCTTACCGGCGATTATGAGGAAGACAACGCAGCCGACTATCACGGCGATGCCCGCCCACAGCAGGAAGGTATACAGCTCGCTCATTGTATCGTCGCCGGTTTTGGGTCCCCTTGCGGCAACTCCGCCGCTCGTACTGCCGTTCGTACTGCCGCTCGTACTGCCGTTCGTACCGCCGCTCGTGCTGCCACTCGTGCTGCCGGACGTGTCGCCGGTGCCGTACCTTTCGCCGAGCGTTTCGTCGTACTTGTTGATGTAAGTACAGGTTCGCACCTGCTTGACCGCGTCGTTCGTTACCGTCCGCGAAAGCTCGAGCTGACCGTTCACGTCTCTCACGACGTCCGTGATCGTATATATCGTGTCGTCGTAGGTATATCGCGCTTCGCCCGTATTGACCTCGCTTATGGTGTAATAATACGTTCCTTCACGCGTGTATTCCCACGTTCCGAAGTCCTTTTCGCCCGTCCCGACGATGACCATCGTCTTTACTCCGTTGATGCTGCCCTCCGGCATGGGGTTCGACGGATTGCCCGCGGTCAGCGCGAACACGAAGGTTCCGGGCGTCGACGGGTTGCCGCTGACCGTCTTCTTCACCGGAGGATCGACCATAAGCGCCCGATCGCTCGCAAGCGGCGTGTAGCTGTTTTCAAAGCTAATGCTGCCGGTTTTCCTGCCGCTGCTCTTCTGAACGATGATCTCAGTCTTGAGGTCTTCGACCGGCCGGCTCACATAGACGGTTATGGTATAAATTTGATCGTCGCAGATATATCCGGTCGGCGCGAAGTCCGGATTTGTGCTGAGTTCATACCGGTATATGCCGGTATTGGTGAAGGTAATCGGATCGGCATTGATGATACGGGTTCCTTCAATTGTGAAGGCATACCGACCTCGAATGCTGCCCTCGGGCATTGGGTTTCCGTCATCCAGCGCGATCAGCGTGTAAAAAAACACGCCGTCCGCGTCTGAAACGGAACTGTTTTTGGTAAAAATCTGTTCTATACGGAACATCGCCGTTACCGAATCAGCCGACGCGGAGCCGGTGAGCGGAAGTATCGGCGCCGACACGCAGGCGATAAGCAGACAAAACGCGATTATTCTTATGTTCGCTTTGCGGTAAAAGCTCATTTTCTCTGCTCCTTAGAACGTTTTCTTCTATTCATTAAGACACAGACAATCAGCAGAAGCGGAATGGCAAACAGACCAATCCGAGCCCACAACGGGACGCGCTCCCATATGCCGGATTGACGGTCAACCGAGGCTTGCTGCCAATATGTGTCGCCCTTTTCTTCAACAATAAACGGATCGCTGCAGCGTTCATCCGTGATCCTGGCCACCAGGATATCACGCCCGTTGGTCGAATCCGACGAGCAGGTGCTTAACAGTATGATATGGTCGTCCGTCGTCACCCCGATATCGCGGGTATAACGGGATTTTTCCAGCAGGTTCCCAAGATAGCGCTGCCGCGCTTCGTCGCCGTCTATGCGCGGCGTGAAAATGCCGCTGTCATAGGCGTCGGCATGCAGAAACGCGAAAAATTCCAGTCCGTGATTCTTGCCGTCGTAGTACAGATTGCCGTAAGCGTGGTCGTCAAAGTAAGTTTTCGCGCTGAACAGCCCGATCTCGCCGAACATCGTTTGTTTTTCCATATGGTGACCGTACAGAATACTGTTGAAGTCCCCGAAATCACTGCTGTTCATAAAGTCCAAAAAGATTGCGCCTGAGAGAGAATACTTCCCGAACGCGTCGGTGGTCACATACTTCTCATTATTGGCGCCCTGCGTTACGGGGTAGTCGATATTCGTGCCGTAGACGGTCAGCCAGGAGAACACATCCGGATTTATCGCCTGAAGTTCCGCGAACGATATGCTCTCCTCTTCCTCCGCGCTCGGTTTATAAACCGCGTACTGAGCTGCGTCCGCCGCGCGGTATACGCGGTCGGAGTCCCATATGGCGTACACCGCGACAGCGACCAGCAGGAGGATTACAACCAATACCGCTAAATTCACGATACTGTTTGCGGCCCTTACCGCCGCTCTGCCTATTTTATTTGCTGTCGCTGTCGTCATATGAGACTCCTTCACGGTTTTTTGTTCATCGGCTGTCCGTATCCGCCGCCGCGGGTTTAGTTCTGATTATGATTCTCCTTGCGCCTTTTGCGGGACTTCACAACAATAAAGAGGACGAAGCCGCCCAGCGCGACCAACAGGATCAGAATGAACGGCAGATTGTTGATCAGCACGCCCGTTGGTGTGACATCCTTATAAGTATTGGTAAACGCGGCACTATTTGCACCCTCGCCAATCAGAACATCGCCCGCAGTACTGGCATCAGATCCGGTGGAAAGGGCGGTGTTCGCTTGGGTATTGGAGCGGGTAAACGGCGTATCGCCATTGACCTTCATATCGACACTCGCGGTGTAATCTGTTGCGCCTGTTTCCACCGCCACATATTTGGTACCGGTCGGCAGATCGACAAAAACAATCCTTTGATCATGCTTGAGCTTGATGGTAGCCGGTGAGCTCGCTGCAACCGCGATATAGTTGCGGTTACCATTATCCTCTTGTACGTTATCAGCATTATCCGTAGATGTCACAACGGCATTAGTGGTGGCGTTCAGGACATATGCCTTGTAGGCGTTTGTTGTAATCAGATCCGAAGAATTGGTCACCGTAAGGGTATATGTGAAGTATTTGGTTCTGTCGGCGTAGTCACCGGATACCGCCTTGCTGATATTCAGAACCCAGTTGGTGGGTGTCGTTGGGTCAATGTTGGTATTAGGGGTTTTGAGGTAGGTATTGGTAAAGACCATCGCGCTGCCGCCGCCGCCTTCCTCGTCGTCCGGGGTCGGGTCCACCTTTGTATTGGTCTCACCTTGACCATTGTTATCCTTGGTTGCGATCTTGACGCCGATTGCGTATACGTATGTACCGGGAACGTTGGCCTTATCCTTGACGTAGAACGTGATGGTGTACTCGCCCTGAGAATACGTCATGGTTTCATTGTAGTTATCAGTCGCATCGGAGTCTGAGAAGGTGTCTGGCGTCTCCGCGATCTCGTATACGTACACGCCCGCGTGCGGGAAAAAGTCGGTGTCCAGCTCATCGCCGCTAAGCACGTTGACTTCTTGTGCTACCATTTTGACGCCGTTGGTGGTGGTGCCGGCGTCGCCGTTCGCATATGTGACCGACTTGTTGCCGATAGTCGGCATGGCGTCAAACTCATCACTTCCCGATGTGTAGCCGTCAACGTTCACTTTTGCAAACGTGAAGGTAAATGTTGTCGCGGGTGTCGTTGTGCCCTCGGGCATTTGCAGCACCTTCCGGATAGCCGCCATGGCGGGGCTGCTTTCACCCGTTGCGGTAATAAGATTAGGATCAGTCTCACTTTCGCCTTCCGCGAAGGCGGGCGCGGCAAAGCTCATGAACAATACCGCGGCGAGCGCGAGCGTTAAGATGGAAAGAATACTCTTGCCTTTTCGTTGTCTTTTCATTGTGTAAAACTCCTTAAATGTTATGGTTTTCATTTTTATATAAACACGAGCGGCTTATTGCCTGCCCGAATGTTTTCTCGGCGGCGCGGCTTGGAAGCTGCCGCCTGCGCTAAATGCCTCTGCGCCTGAGGATCGTTATGACTTTCCCAAGCGTATCTTTTACGTTAACGGCACCGTAAATTCGGCTGTCCGCGGCGGCAGCGTTTGCGCGGCTGTCGCCCAGGACAAATACCTGCCCTTCCTTCACGGTCAGCGGGAAGTCCACGCCTTCCTCGTAGCGTTGCGTCAGCGAGTTGACACTCGGTTCCCGCTGCAACGCGCCGTTGACCAACAGTCCTTCGGCGGTGATGTCCACTACGTCTCCTGCCGCAGCGACTACTCGGCGCACCTGCTTTTGACCTTCAAACTCCAATACGAGCGCGTCCTGCGCCGCGTATTCTTTATCCAGCCGGTAGAATATCACCATATCCCCGTCCTTTACCGCCGGCGCCATAGCGGCGTCCGGATTGCGGAATACACCGAACATAAAGGTAAAGAGCAGCAGGAAGGCGAGCGCGATCACCGCGATCTTGATCAGCAGGAACAGGACGTCCTTCAACACCGACAGCTGTGAGACTCGTGCCGCATCAGGCGTCAGCGTCGCGGTCGGTTCCGGCGGCGTGTGCGTCGGCGGCGGCGTGTGTGTCAGCGTCGCGGTCGGCGGCGGCGTGGTCAGAGGCGTGTGCGTCGGCGGCGCGGTCGGAGGTTCGCGGCTGTGCCGCGATACGCGGGGTCTTGCGTGTTTTAATGATTCAGCCATATTATCGGTTCCTCCTGTGTCGGAGATAGAATTTCCTTATGCCCAATCCCGCTCCCAATGCCGACATCAGCAGCAGGAACAAGACCGGAAGGATAAAGCGTTGCGGATTGCCGGTAATTACACCGGTCGGTACAACAGTATTTCTGGCGTTCTCGAAACTAAACGTCCTGTCGACGCCTGTCATTAAACGCTTGCCGGTATCGTAAGTGTTACCGTCGGCGTCGGCGCTGTCCGTGAAAATCGTCGCGGAGTAATTCTCTCGCGCGGACTCGACGATCTGTACATATCCGGTTGCCGAGACACCGGCAAGTGTGACCGTTTGACCATGCTTCAGATTGAACGTCACTTCGCCGTTGCTGCCGACCGTCAGCGTACCATCCGCCGGTGCCGTCGCTCCCGATCCGCCGATAGTGCCGCCCGTAAACGAAATCGTCTTTCCGGTCTCGAAGAGCGCGTTGGAGCTGCTCCATAATGTCACCGTAAAGGTGAAGTCCTTGGTTCTGTCGGCGTAATCGCCCGTAACCGTGTTGGAAACCGTAAGGTTGACGTCGTCGCGCACTACTGTAACGACTACCCATTTATCAACTTCTTCTTTGGTGTTAGTCGTGTAGATGTATTGAACAGGCACAAGCCCATCCTTTGAAAGAGTCTCTTCGGTCAGGCTAGTGAACTCAGATAGAGCGTTGTCCATCGTCGCTGTCGTCGTCGTACCGTCTGACAAGAGCACAAACGCGTCGGTATAAGCGTTCACATCGGTTTTGGACGTCATTGCTTGCGCAACGGACAAACCTATCGTCGCGTCCTCGGCGTAAACGGCACACTGTCTGTCAGAAGAAACTGCCATATCATCCGTCACAACGATAATAAGGACGGTTTTCTGCGCCGTGGTTCCTGTCACGTCCGCGTCTCCTGCCGTAAAAGTGACTGAGTGCGTCCGCCACTTCTGCCCGCTGTCCAAAGACTCCTTGATCGGGTTGAGTACCTCGCCGATGTTGTTTGTGAAGAACGGGCGGCCGTTGGCGTCCGTATAGTCAATGATTTCGTCTTGTGTAATCGTCTTCGCTTCCTCCGCCGTAATAATGACGTTATTCGCAAAGACTTCCGCCTCCGAGCTGAACTTCGCCTCGATATCGAAACTGTACAGATTATCGCCCTTGCTTGAATCCGGCTTCCAAGTCTTCGCTTCCTTCGGATCGCCTCGGGCGATGGTGTATGTGTGTGTTGATCCATCCTCGGTATATTGGTCGGAACCGACAATGTCCACCGATTTCACCCACTCCTCATAGCTTGCTTCCGGCGTGAAGGTAAACGTAGGCAAGACGGTTGCCGAACCCGGTATCACGATGGAACCTTCCTTCGTCGGCGTGTCCTTCTGGACCGTGCCGTACGCGGTGATGGTGGTACCCGACGGCGGTGCCGTTGTCGATACCTCCGCGTTGTGCGATACCGTGCCCTCTCCTGCCGTCACCTCCCAGGTATAAACCGAACCCGGAATCGCGACCACATAATCGTTGTATCCGTCGCCGAAATGCGTATCGTAGTCCCCAATGAACGTCTTGCCGGTGGTCGCTTCAAGCCCTCCGAAATTTACAGGCGTTATTTTCCCGCCAACATCGGTTGGACGCGGATTCACTGTGATAACGCGCCATCCGGACGTGGCGCCGAACCATCCCGTTAAGAGACCGTTCGCCTCCGCCTGGGTACCCACTTTCAACCATGTCAGCGCGGAGTCGGATTCCATAACTGTGACGCTGGTAAAAACAATCTGATCCGGTTTGCCGGTGGACTCGATATAAGCTTTGCCGTCGCCTCGCACAACCGCGTGACCCGCGATGAAAACAGCGTTGTCGGACTCAATGCCAATCCCTGAGCTCTCTAGTCCCTCACCGGCTTCGAGGAATACCGTTCCGAACGTGTTGTATGAGCCGTGATTTGCGGGCGTGGCGTTCGCTCCGTTCTTGATGTTCCCTGTCTGAGCGATCAGCAGACGTCGGGCGATATTCATCGTGGTGAAGCCATTAATGCCGTTCGTCGAGACATTGATGCGGTGCGGCAGTCCGTCTTCGGTATCACCCGTCTCGCGATCGTACAGGATGTCGTCCGGATCGTCGGAGCGCGGACCGACGTTGATGACCGCAAATCTGTTCACCTTCACGCTGTTAGCGAAGACGGTGTCAGTTATGTCATCCTTCTCATTTCCGGCACTCAGACCCATAATGGTTTTCGCGGAGACCAGGTTGATTTGTACATCTCTTCGGAGCACGCTAGCACTCGTGATGTTCGGGTAGTTCGTCGCGTACACGTTGCCGATGTTAGCGCCCGGCGCGTTGATGTTGATGATGATCTTGCCCGCTCGGGTGTTGTCAGCATTTGTGCCGTTGTTGATGTTGTACTTGCAGTCCCCGTATATGTTGAGTCCGTTCAGTAGGTCTTCGGCCGATTCGTCCGCCAGAATCGTCAGCGTGATCGTGTTAGCCTCGGTGGCGCCAAGATAGATGTCGCTGTCGGCGCCCAAACGCCGTCCGCCGCTGATGCTGTCGCCCTTTTCAATACTAAAGCCGTGTTCGTTTCCGCGCAGGTCTAATGTGACGGCGGCGTTCCCGAAAATATATCCATGATTTGACGGTCCCGCTGAAAAGCCGCTGGTTGGAGAATCGCGTGCCGTCCCGGAGAAATTGCCGCCGCGCACCACAATAGTCGAGTCGCCGCTGATATAATGAGGGTTGCTGTATCCATATGTGCCGCCCATTGACGCGTTGACATAGACGTCCGGCTCGTCATAGACCTCGACGCTGACATTGCCGAGCTGGTAATCGTCATCATAGCCGCCGCCGCTGAGGAACCAATCCACCTGACCGCCGTGTACCTCCGCGCGTCCGTCGCCCACATGGATGTCGTTATCCCTTCCGGTTCCTTCCAGTGTGTCCACCACTCCTTTATAAAGAGCTATCTTGGAATTCCCGATCTGCACCCCTGCGAAATTGCTGCCGTATGTCCAACGAGCCACGACTTCACGCAGGATGAGCGTGGTGTCCCCTTTTATGCAGAAGTGGTTGGAATTAAGGACGGTTCCCCCGCCGCCGACCAAATCGAAG
>JAITKN010000058.1 GCA_031278415.1 Oscillospiraceae bacterium | reverse complement strand
CATTACGGACGGCACGAACCCGAACGCGCCGATCACGCGTGAGCAGCTTGTGACAATCCTGTGGCGATACTATGTAGGGGGCGGCGTCCCCGACGCCCCGCAAAGCAGAAACCTCTCCGGCTACACGGACTCCGCGCAAATCTCCGACTGGGCGCGGGACGCGGTCGCGTGGGCGGTCGGGCGCGGCATACTGCAAGGCGACGCGAGCGGACTTCGGTCGGGCGACAACGTCAAGCGCAGCGAGGTCGCGGCGATCCTTCGGCGGTACACGGCGGGATAGGTTGCGGCGCGGCGGATAAAATACGCGGTATAACGCGGGGGCGGGCTTGACCCTCCCCCGCGTTTGTCGTGGGACGCGTGGGCGAACGCAGTTAGCCCACGCGGCGCGGGACGCAACCCCGGCGCGGCGTCACGGTCAGGTCAGCGGCGATGAAGAAATACGGTCGGATGTACCCGAACGGCGGGATATGGGCTGAGGTTTGACAATTCGCGATTTTGGCTCTTGACAAATCAAATTCTTTATGATACAATGAGACTATGGAAACGGTTAAGCGTATGGGCAGCCGCCGCTTGCTCACCGGTACAGAATCGTTCAAACCACGGGTTGCTAAACTAGTTTAAGGAGGTTTTACAATGCCGGCTCACAAAGATCCCGGAGCAACCAAAAGTACCCTTTGGTATTTCGGATTCCGTATTTTTTACGCGCATATTCTCTGCGCGGTCGCAATGGTGATACTCGCGCTTATGGCGATGTTGCTACAAAATGTTGTTAACTACACCGATCGTACAATGACGCTGATTGTCAACGTTTTCACTTTCGCCTTGTACGCGTTTCTCGTTTATCGCGACTCGTGGTCTATCGGTCTTCACGACTTTAATCGCGTATTGTACGATCGCGCGGTTTATGACCGGTTCAAGCCTGTCAAGGCGGTTCTGGCATCGCAGTCTGTCGGAGTTCTTCTTGCGGTATGGGTAGCTCTTGCGCCAAGCAGTCCGGACGCTGAAACGTTTGCGAATTATTTCTACGCTAATTTCCGATTCCCGCTGGAAATCACATCCGGAACGACGCTCGGAAGATACCTCTACTTTACTCCGTGGATTTTTGCCGGAGTGTTCGCCGTATGGGGCTACTTCAACGGCTACAAGCAAAAGCGCGTTACGGATAAACTGGTTTACCGCGCAAAATCCAAATAATCACCAAACCGCGCTCATATCATAGCAAAGGAGGACTTTTTGCTATGAAGAGGATTTGGATACCCGCCGCGATACTGATTTTAGCCCTGACGGTCACCGCGCTTAACCGCGCGCGAATCCAAAGCGCGTCAAACACTCGGATGCCGGGTCTTATGTCGGAGCGGCAAAACTACATCATTGACGCGGGGCACGGGGGCGCGGACGGAGGCGCGGTCGCGGACGGCGTGGTCGAGGCGGAAATCAACCTGGATATTGCGCTGAAACTCGATTCCATTATGGCACTATTTGGATTCCGCACCGTAATGACCCGGGATTCCCCGGATATCGACTACCCGGAGAATGCCACTACTCTCCGCAAAATGAAAAACGCGGACAGCAAAGCGAGGCGCGCGCTCATTCAGACGACTTCCAATGCCGTTCTAATCAGTATTCATCAGAACAAGTACCAATCGCCCGAGGCAAACGGAATACGTGTCTTTTACGCCGCTTACAGCAGCAGTAAGGAGCTTGCCGACCGCGTGACGGACGCCCTGAACCGAGCTGTCGCGGCGCAGAGAACTTATCCGTCCGCTCAGATTGGCAGCGACATTTACCTGATGAAGCAAACGAACTGTCCCGCGATACTCATAGAGTGCGGATTTATCTCCAATCCGTCGGAGCGTGACAAACTCCAAACCGCGGAATACCAAATCAAGATCGCCGCGGGAATTATGAACGGAATTACGAGCGTATCCGCCGCCGGTAAACTCAGCGAAATAACATAGGAGTCTGCATATGGCAAAAGCTAAAGCCGTTTACTTCTGTACGGAATGCGGCAATGAGACAATCAAATGGCAGGGTCAATGCCCGGTCTGCGGAGCGTGGAACACCATCGTGGAGGCTCCGTCTGCGCGTTCGGCGGCGAAACACCCATCTCCGTCCCGCAAGCAAAGCGGCGGCGCGGTTAAGCTGACCGATGTTGATATATCGGACGCTGAAGTCCGCTTCTTCACCGGTCTGAAAGAGTTCGACCGCGTACTCGGCGGCGGCGCGGTAATCGGCTCTGTCGTCCTTGTCGGAGGCGATCCCGGTATCGGCAAATCAACGCTTTTGCTTCAGCTATGCGGCAACCTAGCCACCGCCAAACACGGCGGTAAAGTGTTGTATGTATCCGGCGAGGAATCGGAACGCCAACTTAAGCTCCGCGCCGACCGACTTGGCGCCTCCGGCGATGCTATATATGTACTGGCAGAGTCAAATCTCAGCGAAATTCTCACGCAATACAACGCTCTGTCTCCGGAAGTTATCATCATTGACAGTATTCAAACGCTCTACGATGACGAGATTGACAACGCGCCGGGCAGTGTTACGCAGGTAAAAGACTGCGCTATGAAGCTGACCCGACTCGCGAAGTCGGAGGGCGTGACCGTTTTCATTGTCGGACACGTGAATAAAGAAGGTGCCATCGCGGGTCCCAAAGTGCTTGAACATATGGTGGACTGCGTTCTGTACTTTGAGGGCGAACGCACAGCGGGCTATCGCTTACTTCGCGCCGCGAAAAACCGATTCGGAAGCGCTAACGAGATCGGCGTATTCGAGATGACCGGGAATGGTCTGGCGGACGTTCCGAACCCCTCTGAAACCCTGCTTTCCGGACGTCCGCAAAACGCGCCGGGCAGCTGCGTTACCTGTCTTATGGAGGGATCGCGCCCTCTGCTCGCCGAAATCCAGGCGCTCGCGTCTCCGACTAATAGTGCTAATCCGCGCAGAACCTTTACGGGAATTGACTGGAATCGCGCCGCTTTGCTGCTCGCGGTGCTTGAAAAGCGCGGTTCTCTGCGGCTTGGAACTAACGATGTCTTCATCAACGCTGTCGGCGGAATAACCGCGGACGAACCCGCCGCCGACTTGGCCGTTATTCTCGCGCTCACCTCGGGCTATCTGGATCGCCCGCTCGGCGACGATCTTATCGCGCTCGGTGAGGTCGGTCTCGCCGGCGAACTTCGCGGCAACGCCGATATGGAACGCCGCTTGACCGAAGCAGCGCGTCTCGGATTCAAACGCGCTGTGATCCCCGCGCGCGGCAAGGGCAAGCTTCGCCCGCCTGAGGGGGTCAGACTGATTGAGGTTAATACAGTTCGCGAGGCTATTAGCGCCGTACTCGGTAACGGAGGTAACTCGTAATGGGCGTTTGGATAATCCCAACTCTTATAACCGCCGCGGCTGCCATTATATTCGCCGCGCTCGGACTAACGGCGTTGAGCAAGCGGGGCCGCTTGACGCCCGCGCTCCAAACGGACGGACATTTGCCGTACAAGGTAACATCGCGCTCACTTGTCCCCTTGGCTGTGATTCTGGCAGTCTCCGGAACGCTGTCATTCTGGAAGCTTGGCAGCGTTCAAGTGCCGAGCAGCACGGCGGTGTTCTCCCCGGACGAACCTGTAATCATAGAAATGCAATCCGTTCCTCACAGCGTCTCTCGCATACTGTGGTACTCAGCGATTAATACCGGCACAGAGTACCATGTCGGCGAATATACCGTTTCCTACTCTGTTGATGGTGATGTATGGTATCCCGTAACAGTATGGGAGCAAGATTACGCCTCTATATTCAAGTGGCGCGACTCCGATGTCGGTCCGCCTTACGAGTCGCGTTTCATTAAGATCGAGGCAAGCAATCCGGGAACGGAGATTGGCGAAATTTTCTTCTTGGACGAGGACGGACTTCGCGTACCGTTTACAGCGTCAAATCCCGCGCTCTGCGATGAGCAGGAACTTCCCGCTATACCGTCCGACTGGATGTATAACTCATACTTCGATGAGGTTTATCACCCGCGCACCGCGGTTGAGCATCTGCGCGGCATTACTCCGTATGAGATTACTCACCCGCCGCTCGGCAAAATCATAATGTCAGTCGGCATAAGAGTGTTCGGAATTAACCCGCTGGGCTGGCGCGTAACCGGAGTAATCATCGGACTTCTGACGATTATCCCGCTGTACATCTTTATTCAAAATCTGTTTGGAAAAACATTGGTCAGCGCAAGCGCGGCGACTTTATACGCGTTCGACTTTATGCGCTATGTGCAGACAAGACTCGCGACGGTGGACACCGAGGCGGTGTTCTTTATATTGCTGATGTACTACTTTATGTACCGCGCGATTGCCGAACCGGACAAATCATCCTTTAAGAAAACCATTGCGTGGCTGGCGTTGAGCGGAATAAGTTTCGGGCTTGGCGCGGCAACGAAATGGATTGTAATTTACGGAGGCTTAGGGCTGATCGCGCTCTGGATAATTCTCGCGGTGAAAACAGGCAAATCGGGGCAATCGTCGGAGTCCGCAAGAAGAGCAGCTATCGCCGAACAAACAATGATCGCAACGGGGCGAAAACTTCCGGCAATCGCCAAACTTATAATGTTCTCGGTGGTATTCTTTATTGTCGTACCGCTTATAATCTATCTGCTTAGCTATATTCCATACGCGTCAGCCAAATACGGAGCAAGCGCGGACGGTACATTCTCCGGATTTCTGACAATGGTTCGGGAAAACCAAAAGTATATGCTGAGATATCACACCGGATTAGATTCCACGCACCCGTACAGCAGCGAGTGGTGGCAATGGGTACTGAACCTCCGCCCGATACTGTACTATCGCAACTACCTTGACGGCGGAGCGGTGTCCTTGTTCGGTACGCTCGCGTCTCCATTGACGGCATGGGCGGGGCTGCTGTCTTTGGTACTCGTGATGCTGTTTGGACTGCGCGGCAAAGGCGGCGCGATAATCGCGGCCGGGTACTTCAGTCAGCTGTTACCTTGGGTAATCGTGCCGCGCATTGCTTTCGCGTATCACTACTTCCCCAATATAGTGTTCCTTATACTCGCGATTTCGTGGGTGATGGACAAGCTCGCAGACGGCAGCAGACGCTCAAAGCTCATAATCGGCGGGGTTACAGCATTAGGCGTTGCGCTGTTTGCGCTATTCTTTCCCGCGCTGTCCGGTCTTCCGGTAAGTGAAAGCTATACCGATTGGCTTAGTTGGTTCGGTTCATATCCATTCTGATTCTAAAAAACTAAAAGGAGTTTATTGTTATGGGAGCATCTGCTGAAAACTATCTTGAGACTATCCTGATTCTGCAAAAACGATTAGGAGAAGTACGCAGTGTCGATGTTGCGACGGAGTTGGGATACTCTAAACCCAGCGTCAGTATCGCTATGCGCAACCTGCGTATGGCAGGTTGCGTTAAGGTTGGCCGTAACGGCTCGTTGTTGCTGACCGAGAGAGGACGCGGCTTTGCGGAGGCGACATATGCGCGGCATGTCCTTCTGCGCGACTGGCTTATCTCGATCGGTGTTTGCGAGAAAACGGCAACCTATGACGCTTGCCGCATCGAACACATTATCAGCGAAGAAAGCGTTATCGCGCTGAGGAATCACATCGCTAAGACCGCCGAGTCCGAGGGTCGCTGACATCTGCGTTCTTGCGTCGGAACTCGGCGGCAAGTCTGCCGGGCGGAGTTAACCTCGCGTTGACCGGCACCGGAAAAGCACAAGGGCGGCAATTTGCCGCCCCGTTGTAACATATAAGCGCGTCACGGGATTCCGATAAGCGCGTTTTGTTGCTGTTACAGTTTTGGCGCGATGGTGCCGCTGCGCGCCGCGCCGATGTACTCCATACAAAAATCATCGAATCCGACACATGCCCTCGTGGCGTATAGGATTCCGAGCTGTATCTTGTCGTAATTGTCCTCGTCAAAATCGTCATCGCTGTCAACAGCTAACGCGTCCTTGACAATAGACAGATAGCTTTCCGCCAATTCATCAGCCGGAGCACCGTGCAGAATATGCTCCGCCGCCCCTATCGCGCCCATAAGAGCCTTGTCCAACGGGTCGAAAACCGCGCTGTCTAATCCGGCGCGGATTGATTGTATGGCAAACGCTACATTCACCAGTTTCCGGGCAGGCAGATTGAAGCTGATATTGCTGATTGCGCCGGTAATATGTATTTCCGGATACTTAGAACGAATGTACTGCATCACGTCAACAACCACTTTAATGCCATTCGCGTCTTCATCGTCGGTATCGTATGACGTTGCAAGCATCTCAACCAGCGGGTCAATATGCAAACGGCTTGGGGCGATACCGTACTGTTCAGCCTTGACCATAAGCGCGTCAAATACTTCCTTGCGCTTCTGAGCCGTTTTCGGTATACCGGTATCATCGCAGAGCAGCGCGACTACTTCCCAGTCGGTTTTGGCTATAAGCGGGAAAATCGTATCGACCTTATTGCCTTCCATTGACACGGAGTTCACAAGTCCGGGCTTCTTAACTACGCCTTCTTTGAGCATTACCGCAAGAATTTCAGCGTTCGGACTGTCGATGCTTATCGGCAAATCCGTAGCGTCCTGCACCAAGTTAAGCATCCACTTCAGCGTTTCGTATTCAGCCTCCGGCGCGACAGACGCGCATACGTCGATGAACATTCTCCCGCCGGTCGGACATGCCGCCGACTGCTTAACCGCCATCTCCTTGATGTGCGCCTCATCCTTTGCCGCGATTGCCTTGCCCATACTCGGTATGGAACCATTAATTTTTTCCGCGATGATAATCATTTTACTTCATCCTTTCTTATGTGAACTACTTACTGTAGTTAATTCGCGACTGTTTGTAAAGTTCTTCTTTGAACGCCGGAATTTGCAGATAACTCGCGGCATAGTAGTTGTAGAAGCTGGATTTACCCGCAACGCACACGCGGTCGGCATAGCTCCGCGCCGCCTTGCGGATTTCTTCTTCCGGCATCGCGCCGAGGTCCTCCGCACTCGGAACATCCTGCGGGAAGGTCGCTATAAGAAGCTTATCGCCGTAATCATCGTAAATCTTATAGCTGTCATTCATCAACTGCGGCGCCCACGCGTCCCACCCCGCCTTAATCATATTCGGGATTTGCAGATAGTTATTACCGCAGGAATGCAGTTCGCAGAACACATCTTTGCCATGCAAGAAGTCCGTCAGACGGCGCATATACGGCACGACCATTTCCGCGCAAACGCTTGGCGAGAAGAACGGAGATTTCTGACTGCCCCAATCGTCGTGGAAGAATACCGCGTTAACGTATGATTTTCCGTCGGGAGCCTTGTATGTCTCAATAATTCTGTCAAAAATGCGAATATACAAATCGGTCAGCTTTTCAAAGAATTTATGGACGTGTTCCTGACTGTCTTCATCTATAATCGCAACTGCGGCATTCTCAAACTCCAACAGCGCGATTAAACGCTCAAAGAAACCCGTCTGGAACCAAATTTGGTTAAATTTATCGGCTTGCAGGTAAGTACCGTTGTTTTTTGCCGCGCTGCCCGCCCAATCCCATTTATCAATGTCAGGAAACTGAACATGGTCGTACCACTCCTCAATATCCTCAAGGAACGCCTTGCCCGGGCGAACCATACTGCCGCCGACTTGCGCAATGTATTCCCACTCAACTCCGAACATATCCGGATTGATTTCATGGTCAGCAAATTGCCTGGGCATACCGCCCTCCATAACCAGTGCCCGCGCAACATTATCGGGAACAATGGATGGTGTAAACATAGTGGCGTCGGTAGCCTGAGTGGCTTGCCACCAAGGTTTGCGCTGAAACACCAGTGTTTCGTGTTCATACGCGTTCAGAGGGTAACTGAAGTTTGAGATTTTGTAACCCGGAAACGGTTCCAATGTTTGAAGTTCAAGTTCTTTCGGGTCAAATGGCGGAATTTTCATACTGTCGTCCTTTCTTAAGCAGCTGTAAATTTTTTATTACACGATCCGGAATTAACCGGCACATAAGCCGTACACGCTTACCGATCGGGTCGATTTGACGCGCCGCGAAACCGTACCGGGTCAGCTTATGTCCCACAGCATTATTCGTCCCGACCGCGTTATCCGGCAACACTCGAGAGCCGACAAAAGACGGCTTAGGAGGTTGTCCTTGGCGCGATTGTTTTCTTTGCGCGATCCGGAAAACTCCGCGCGCGTTCAGCGAACAGAACCGGAAGCCTAATATACACAGTTCCGGCTTGCCCATCCGATACCCCAAGCAAAAGCGCGACTCACGATGCCGCAACCGCTTGTGAACCGGATACAGTTCCGAAGATAATCAGCGTAGTCAACCGCAACCCCGCAGCGATATTCGCCGCCGCCACCGGAACATTACCCTCGCAGTATATCACAGGCATTTCTCAAAGTCAAGCGTTTTTTTCATACGACAAAATGGGAGTGATGCGTCATTTGCCACAATTTTTCAGTCCGCGCAAAATGATCGTCCCGCGCCTAACGCGCAAGGCAAAGCGGAGGAGTTTTTCGCGCTCCCCCGCTTGCAGACGCGTTTCGCCTGACCCCTTTACCGCGTTTCGGCGGAACGTTTGTGCCGGACGCTCGCCGACAGCACGTCGCGCAGCGCCCAATGCGACGCCGTCAGGTCGCTGAACGGCGATTCGGCGTCGATGCCGCCGCGTTCGATATAGGCGTTGATGAGCGTCACCGCCTCGGCGCGAGTGATCGCGCCGTCCGGTCTGAAGGTTCCGTCCGGATAGCCGTTTATCAAGCCTTTGGCGAGCGCCGAGACGATGTATCCGTGCGCCCAATGGTCGGCGGAAACGTCGGGAAACGCGTTCGCGCCGCTCTGCGGATCGTTCGCGCCGCGCTCGATAACCGCGGCGAGTTCGGCGCGAGTGAT
>JAITKN010000014.1 GCA_031278415.1 Oscillospiraceae bacterium | reverse complement strand
CGCCCTGTACTCCCTGCGGACCCGCGGGGCCGATCGGACCGGGATCGCCCTGTACGCCCTGTACGCCCTGCGTACCCGCGGGGCCGATCGGACCGGGATCGCCCTGTGCGCCCTGTACGCCCTGCGGACCTGCGGGGCCGATCGGGCCGGGATCGCCCTGTGCGCCCTGTACGCCCTGCGGACCCGCGGGGCCGATCGGGCCGGGATCGCCCTGTGCGCCCTGTACTCCCTGCGGACCCGCGGGGCCGATCGGGCCGGGATCGCCCTGTATGCCCTGAACTCCCTGCGGACCCGATGGGCCGATCGGGCCGGGATCGCCCTGTATGCCCTGTACTCCCTGCGGACCCGCAGGGCCGATCGGGCCGGGATCGCCCTGTATGCCCTGAACTCCTTGCGAACCCGCAGGACCGATCGGGCCCGGATCGCCCTGTGCGCCTTGCAGCCCTTGAACTCCCTGCGGCCCCTGTATATTCCCTACATCTTCCCACCGGATGTTGTTCGCGCTCCAAACGTAAAGACTTCCGCCAATGATGTACGCGTCGCCTATATTCCCGGTTGGGTGAGCCGCGTTGAGATCAGCAGCGCTGTTATAAGAACCGAGTATCGCAACACCCGTACCATCCGAACCTTTGGCGCCCTGTATGCCCTGAGGCCCCGGCGGCCCCGACGGGCCAATCGGACCCGGTTCGCCCTGTATGCCCTGTACGCCCTGCGGGCCGACAGGCCCAATCGGACCCGGTTCGCCTTGTATGCCCTGTACGCCCTGCGGTCCGACAGGCCCAATCGGACCCGAACTGCCCTGTATACCCTGAACGCCCTGCGGCCCGACAGGTCCAATCGGGCCCGGTTTGCCCGGCGAGCCTTGCGCGTCGGATCCCGCGTCGTCAACGGCTAAATCCACACGCAAACAACAGCGGCAGCATTTGACGTCAAAACTATATCTTCGGTTTATATTCACGTAACAGTGCCTGCAATGGCAACGTCTATATGAACTATACATTGATCTACCTCTCTCTGTAATACTTCAATACCATCAGTCTCATACTGAATTATAGAGTCTGTACCGCGGAAACGCTCTTGACCCATATTATTCCGACGCGTCAAATTTGTTGCCGGAAAAGTATTGCCGATTTCATCGTTCCGCCTTCTTTTGCCAACTCCGCGAATTATTGCCGGTATTAAAAACCGTACTAAGCACAAACTACCGGTGTCGCAAAACGACACAGGAGGACAAATTATGAAAACCAAGATGTTCAAATTATCGTCCCTATTATTAGCGTTTGTCTTACTCTGTTCACTTACCGTAACCGTATCGGCGGCGGAAATCCCCGACCTTATACCGGGCGGCGCGGCAGTAGGACTTAACATCAAGTCGGACGGCGTAATGGTAATCGGACTGAACTCGGTCAGCGCATCCGGCGAATCTCCGGCAAAGGATGCCGGAATCCGCAGCGGCGACATCATAACCCACATCGGATCGGAACGCGTCGCGAGCGCAGCGGAAGTTCGCGACGTGGTAGCGCGGTGCGGCGGCGGCGCGATAAGTGTTCAGGCAACGCGAAACGGCAAATCAATGCAATTTCAGGTTATTCCCGCAATGAATCAAAGCGGCAATATGGAACTCGGCGTTTGGCTTAGGGATTCCATTGCCGGAATAGGTACAATCACGTTTATCAATCCCGTTACGGGCGATTTCGGCGCGCTGGGACACAGCATAGGCGATGGTGTTTCGGACACACCTCTGCCTCTTAACAGCGGAATTATTACCCAAGCGGAGATTTACTCCGTAGTAAAGGGCATTTCGGGAACTCCGGGACAGTTGCGGGGCGACGCGAACACGGACGCCGTAATCGGTTCCCTCACCGAAAACACCGTCAGCGGAGTCTTCGGCAAAATAATCGGAAAATACGCGGCGGGAAGCGCGATTCCGGCGGCGGAACGCAATGAGATCAAAGTAGGCCCGGCGACTATTTACTCCAACGTCAGCGGAACGGAAGTAAGGGAATACCGAATCGAAATCACCAAAGTCTATCCGGAGGGCAGTGAGCGGGATATGCTGATTTTAATCTCCGATCCGAACCTAATCGCCGCGACCGGCGGTATTGTTCAGGGAATGAGCGGCAGTCCCATTATTCAAAACGGCAAGCTCGTCGGCGCCGTAACTCACGTATTGGTCGGCGACCCTCTTCGCGGCTATGGAGTGTCAATTGAACGTATGTTGGCGGCAATAACAAACTAAATGTATATTCCGGAGTTGTAATACCGGCGGTATCGCCGCCGGACAGGCGTTCACCGCAAGCATCGTGAGCGCCTGTCTTTATAGTTCGCTTAGGCATATATGTGGCTATAAGCCGTTTATATCCGGCTTTTTGTCGCAGTTATGTAGCTAACTGTCGCAGTTATGTAGCTAACTGTCGCATTTATGTAGCTAACTGTCGCAGTTATGTAGCTAACTGTCGCAGTTATGTAGCTAACTGTCGCAGTTATGCAGCTAACTGTCGCAGTTATGCAGCTAACTGTCGCAGTTATGCAGCTAACTGTCGCAGTTATGTAGCTAACTGTCGCAGTTATGTAGCTAATTATCGCATTTAGCTAGCTAATTATCGTATTTAGCTAGCTAATTATCGTATTTAGCTAGCTAACTGTCGCATTTAGCTAGCTAATTATCGCATTTAGCTAGCTAATTATCGCATTTAGCTAGCTAATTATCGCATTTAGCTAGCTAATTATCGCATTTAGCTAGCTAATTATCGCATTTAGCTAGCTAATTATCGCTTAGACGTGGCGGCAAGTCCATTGCCGTAATGCGCGGGGAGAAGCTGAATGTACCCGTGTCGCCCGATTGGGTATTCGCGCAGGATGATGTAATTGTTGTGCTGAATAAGAAGTAGAAGACTACTTACGCGGATGAAGGCATACCGCCGACAGCGGTACGCCTTCATCTTTGCGCGCTTGAAATATCTTAACAAAGCTAATCTTTCGCTGACATCCCTTTCCCGTCGTGCTTGAGACGGTCTTTTTCTTCTGCGCGTTTGCCATTGTTAAATCGCCCCAATGTGCCAATATAGCCTGTCACGCGGCGAATCCTTTGGAAAGGGACATCCCCCTCTTTACGTCCGCACCCCGGGCACTGGTCTTTAATAATTCCCGCGAAGCCGCATACAGGGTCACGGTCTACCGGATGATTTACACTGCCGTATCCCACCCCGCACTCCGCCATATAGCGGATAACTTTCTCAAAGGCTTCAAGGTTGTCGCTCGGGTCGCCGTCCATCTCAATATAGGTGATATGCCCTGCGTTAGTGAGTGAATGATACGGAGCCTCAATACTGATTTTCTCAAATGCCGCAATCGGGAAGTGTACCGGCACGTGGAAGCTGTTAGTATAATAATCGCGGTCGGTAATGCCCGGGATCGCTCCGTAAATCTTCTTGTCGATTTTCACGAACCGTCCCGACAAACCTTCAGCGGGAGTGGCAAGCAAGGTGAAATTCAGCTTATACTTTTGACTTGCCTCGTCCATCTTATCGCGCATATGTCCGATAATCTCCAAGCCGAGGTTCCGCGACTGCTCTGATTCGCCGTGGTGCTTTCCGGTAAGCGCGACAAGGGTTTCCGCAAGCCCGATAAAGCCGAGCGAGAAAGTTCCGTGCTTGAGTACCTCTCCAACTTCGTCGTCAGGTTCCAGCGTTTTGCTGTCCAGCCAAACGCCCTCGCCCATCAGGAACGGGTAATTTTTGACCTTTTTGTGCGCCTGAATCTCAAACCGAGCCAACAATTGTTGGATTCCCAACTCAATCTTAGAGTCAAGCATTTCAAAGAAAACATCAACATTACCCTTAGCCTTTATGCCGAGCCTGGGCAAATTCAGCGTAGTGAATGAGAGGTTGCCGCGGCTGTAGCTGATTTCGCGGCTCGGGTCATAAACATTGCCCATTACGCGTGTGCGGCAGCCCATATACGCGACTTCCGTCTGCGGCGTTCCTTTATAGTACTGCGCGTTGAAAGGCGCGTCCATAAACGCGAAGTTCGGATACAGTCGCTTTGCGCTGCACTTAATCGCCAGTTGAAACAGGTCATAGTTAGTGTCGTCCGGATTGAAACTTACACCCGCTTTGACGCGGAAGATTTGGATCGGGAAAATCGGCGTCTCGCCGCCGCCCAATCCTGCAATTGTAGCTTCCAAAAGATTCTTCATTACCATACGCCCTTCCCTGCTCATATCCATACCATAATTGATGGAACTGAACGGAGTCTGAGCGCCTGCGCGGCTGTTCATCGTGTTCAAATTGTGGATAAGCGCCTCCATTGCCTGATAGGTTTGCTTGTCAGTTTCAGCCCAAGCCCAACGTTCCGCGATTTCTTCCGGATTCTCCGCGTTAAGTTCCAACGCTTTTTCGAGGTTAGCCGCGTAAAGTTTCTTATACGTTTTACGCACACCATCCGCCATAGCATAGTCGAAATTAACCACGCTCTGACCGCCGTGCTGATCATTTTGATTGCTCTGAATGGCGATGCAGGCAAGCGCGGCGTAACTGGCAATTGAATTCGGCGCGCGAAGCACTCCATGTCCTGTGCTGAACCCATTTTCAAAGAGACTAAGCAAATCAATTTGGCAGCAAGTAGTAGTCAGAGTATAAAAATCAAGGTCGTGAATGTGGATGTCCCCGTTGCGATGAGCCTCCGCAAATTCCGGCTTCAGAATATAGTTTTCATAGTACCACTTGACACTTTCGGAACCGTATTTCAGCATACTGCCCATAGCGGTATCGCCGTTGACATTAGCGTTTTCGCGCTTGACGTCGCTGTCCGCCGCGTCGGCAAATGTGATTTCTTGAAGAGACTTAATCAGCTTAGTGTTCATTTGACGCGCCAAGGAGCGTTTCTCTCTGTAAAGTATATATGCCTTTGCCGTCTGAATGAACCCGTTGGTCATCAGAACTTGCTCAACCGTGTCCTGAATGTGCTCTACGTCCGGACAAGGATCGCCCTCTGTTTCGAGCAGCGCCAGCACCTGCTCCGCGAGTTTAGCGGCGTTTTGCCGAGCGTTCGGTTTCCTTGTAGCGGACAACGCTTTTTCAATAGCCGCGGAGATTTTGGCAAGGTCGAAATCGGAAACACGCCCGTCGCGTTTCTTAATGTTTGTGATTCCCGCGCTCAAGGTAAGTTCCGAATCGGGTATTCGGATGTCGTTGGTGTAGGTGGTCATAGGAAAGTCCTCCAAGATTATGTGAAACATATTGCAATACTATATATTGTATTTGCTGGGCTCAAGCCGTACACATATAGTATCACAATACGATTATTATGTCAAGAGTATTTTAACAAATTTTCAAATTTTTATTTTGACAATACTTTACAGATTTCGCGCTCGGCAGCGCTTGACTTTTTATTTTCGGTAAAGTATTTCATTACTCAAAAAAAGCTTCAAAAAGAAGCTGTAAAGTGAAATTGTATTATGCAAAATTTGTATTTAATCGCGTCACACAGACGACCGTCAGGTTTTTACTTTACTCTACTTTACAGTATTTATCATATGCGCCTGATAACCGGCACCGAAGCCGTTATCAATGTTCACCACACTCACCCCGCTTGCGCATGAGTTCAGCATAGCCAATAGCGCGGCAAGTCCGTTAAACGACGCGCCGTAACCTATGCTTGTAGGTACTCCGATAACCGGACAGCTTACAAGCCCTCCGATCACACTTGCCAACGCGCCCTCCATCCCCGCTACGGCAATTACACAGCGCGCATCGTTGAGTTCTTCCAGTTTACTGAGCAATCGGTGAATCCCGGCGACTCCGATGTCGTAAAGCCGCGTAACATTAGACCCGAGTGTTTCCGCTGTTATCGCGGCTTCCTCACTGACGGGCAAATCGCTTGTACCCGCGCATGCAATTACGATTTTACCTCTACGCTCTATCGGAACAGGGTTTACAACCGCGATTCGAGCCGTTTCATTATACGCGGCACCGCACGGCAGTTCCAACTCGTTGAATTTATCCTTATCAAGCCGCGTAATCAGAACATTTTCCGCGCCTCTTCCATACATAGCGGAAACAATGCCGGTTATCTGCTCCGGGGTTTTCGATTGACCATAGATAACCTCGCCGACGCCCGTGCGCTCCGCTCTGTGATGGTCAACTTTCGCGTAGCCTAAGTCCTCATAGTTCATATAAACAAAAACCTCAATACGGCAGGGGACGTAAAACTCGCGTCCCCTGCATATTTTGACTGCGTTATTCGGCTTTTACCAGTTCGATTTTATCGTCAATCAGTTTCAGAGTAATGGTATCTCCGGCGGCAAATGCACCCTCCAACAGTTTTTGAGACAAACCATCTTCCAATGCGGATTGAATTGCACGGCGCAATGGACGCGCCCCGTATACCGGGTCAAATCCTGTTTCAGCGAGTTTGTCTACAGCGTCAATGTCCGTCATTAATGTCAGTCCGAGCGGCTCAACTCGCTTAGCTACTTCGCTGACCATATTATTGGCAATCTCGCGGATATTATCTTTTGTAAGCTGAGCAAATACAATCGTATCGTCAACGCGGTTCAAGAACTCCGGCTTGAATACGCGTTTAAGCTCCGCCATAACATTCTTTTTGATTTCGTCGTAGCTTTTTTCGCGCTGATCACTCGCAACCATAAATCCAAGTCGCTTAATGTCATCGGTAATCTGCTTCGCGCCGACGTTAGACGTCATTACAATGACAGCGTTTTTGAAATCGACCTTTCGCCCGTGTCCGTCCGTAAGCGCGCCGTCCTCCATAATTTGCAAGAGTACGTTGAAGACATCTTCGTGCGCTTTTTCAATTTCATCGAACAGCACGACGCTATAAGGTTTGCGGCGAATCTTCTCCGTAAGCTGTCCGCCCTCGTCATAACCCACATATCCCGGCGGCGAACCGATCAGACGGCTGACCGTATGGCGTTCCATATACTCCGACATATCGACGCGAATCATCGCGCTCTCATCGCCGAACATAGCTTCCGCAAGCGCGCGACAAAGTTCCGTTTTGCCGACGCCCGTAGGTCCTAGGAACAGAAACGAGCCAATAGGACGCTTGGGGTCTTTCAGCCCTACGCGTCCGCGCCGTATCGCTTTCGCAACGGCAGTTACGGCATCGTCCTGAGATATTACGCGCTTGTGCAGAATTTTTTCAAGGTCGAGCAATCGCGTGCTCTCATCCTGTGTAAGCGTTGTAACCGGAACCCCGCTCCATTTTGACACTACATCCGCTACGTCCTCCGGTACAACGCTGAGCGGCACGGATGATTCGGTTTTCTCCCAGTTCGTTCGGCGCTCGTTAAGTTCGTCCTGCAGTTTATCCATTTCATCACGGAGATTGCCCGCGCGTTCGTAATCCTCAGCGCGAACTGCTTCATCCTTTTCGGCGGAAACTTTTTCGAGTTTAGACTCCAGATCCTTTACGTCCGGCGGTGCGGTGCGGCTGTTCATTCTGACACGGCTGCAAGCCTCGTCAATAAGGTCAATCGCCTTGTCCGGCAGGAATCGGTCAGGAATGTACCGCGCGGAAAGGTCAACAGCGGTTACAATTGCCTCGTCCGTAATCTTAAGTTTATGGTGTGCTTCATATCGGTCTTTCAAACCCTGAAGGATTTTAACGGAATCGTCCTTGCTTGGTTCTTCAACCTGAACGGTCTGGAATCTGCGTTCCAAAGCGCGGTCGCGTTCTACGTGTCTGCGATATTCGTCAATCGTAGTCGCGCCTATTATTTGCAGTTCGCCGCGGCTTAACGCCGGCTTAATGATATTAGCGGCATCAAGACTGCCCTCCGCTCCGCCGGCGCCGATTATCGTATGCATTTCGTCAAGGAACAAGATTATTTTCCCCTGAGCGTTCAACACTTCATCAAGCGCGTCTTTTATGCGTTCCTCAAATTCGCCGCGGAACTTAGTTCCGGCAACCATAGCGGCAAGGTCAAGCATAACAATTCGCTTGCCGCGTAAATCTTCCGGTACGCTGCCGGTACTAATCAATTGCGCAAGACCTTCAACAACAGCGGTTTTGCCGACACCCGGCTCGCCTATAAGCACCGGATTATTCTTCGTCCTGCGGCTTAGGATTTGTATAACACGCTGAACCTCTGTATCGCGTCCGATAACGGGATCAAGTTTGCCGTCCTTAGCCATAACGGTAAGGTCGCGGCTGTACGTATCAAGCGTCGGAGTTTTGCCGCCCTTCTTATTTGCCTTGATGCCGCCCCACATATTCAAATTGCCATTCATTTGCGGCTGTTTAGCTCCGAATTGCGCCGGCGGCGTATTAGGTTTCGGCTTATTTTCGACGTCCGGCGGAGTGCCTCCGCTGAGTTCGGTATAGAGCGCGTTAACGTCAATGCCTAACGCGGCGAGAACCCTAGCGCCTATGCTGTCATGCTCGCGCAGCATCGCCATAAGCAGATGCTCCGTTCCGATAAACTGCTGACCAAGCCGCGCCGCTTCCGCTCCGGCACGCTCAATGATACGTTTAGTGCGCGGCGTAAGTCCCTGATCCGGTTCTGTTCCGGGTTCGCCCTTTCCAATGCTGTCCACAATGAGCTTATATGCGTTGTCCGCGCTGACGCCATTTTCCGCCAGCGTTTTTCCGGCGGTTCCGGCCGCCTCGCGTATCAGTCCGAGCAGTATATGCTCAGAGCCTACATAGTTGTGTCCAAGCTCACTTGCCGCGTCCTGTGACAGCTCGATTACCTTTTTCGCGCGCTCTGTGAATTTGTCTTCATACTTCATAAATTTGTCACCCCTTCCAAATGATTATTGTGTTTTGGTATTTTGCAATAAATCTCTGATTATTTTAGCCCGAAAGCGATTCAGCTCTTGCTCACCAAGATTTTCGCCTACATTATTACAAATCGTGTTCGGCTGAATACGGTGCAAAAGCTCATTAAACGAGTGATATGGAATTTGCAGTTCTCCTATGGAAACGCCTACTCTGGCAATGCTGAGCAACTGCATAGCCTCATTCCCGCCCATGTTACGCGCTGTGCTGAGCAGTCCGTATGCCCTCCAAACATTATCCTCAATAAACCCCGGATGATTGCTGTCCAAAGCCCTCTGAATCTCCCTCTCACGCTGAATTATACGAAGCACAACAGCATTAAGATGCTCCACGATTTGCCGCGCCGATAACCCATGCGTTACCTGATTGGAGATTTGATAAAGCCGCCCAATTGGTTTTGTGCCCTCGCCATAGAAGCCGCGAATCGTAAATCCGGTTCTGACCAGTTCGGTTGACAGCCGATGAATATTCCCGCTGTCCGTGTGAGCCGGCAAGTGAAGCATTACACTTGCGCGGATACCGGTGCCCAAGTTGGTCGGGCAGCGCGTCAGCCAGCCTAATTTATCGTTGTAAGCAAACTTGAAGCGCTCCGACAGCATCGTTTCCAGCTTTTCAACATCCTCAAAGCAGTCACGGAGCGCTAAACCTTCCCGTATGGACTGGATTCGGAGATGATCCTCCTCGTTAATCATTATGCTTACGTGTTCGTCGGCGGAAATCGCCGCGCCGCAACTGTCAGCGCGTTTGTTGAACAGTTCCTTAGATATAAGATGACGCTCCAACAGCGATGCCGCCTCAAATGGTTTTTCGGATTTGGATTCGCTTATGCTGACGATTTTGAACGCCGAGCCGTTAGCGATGCCGACCATAAACTCCGTTACGTTCTCAAATACCTCAGCCGCTTCCTTTTGCGTCATGACTTCCGGAAACGGAAAAATTGAAAGATTACGAGCAAGCCTTACACGGGATGAGACGGCAATATCATCGTAATGCGGATAGTCAGCTCGCAGTATCTCCGTAAACTCCATCGGCGGAACAGGCAGACTTATTTGTTGAGCCGCCTCAATCCTCGGAGCAAGCAACGCTTCAAAAACCTTATAGCAATATGAGCACCCTGCCCTGCCGCTCTCAATTATGTCATCGTCGTTAGATCCGCATACCGGACAAACAACCGCCTTACCGCCGTTCATCAATTCGTCTATTGTTAATCTGCGGCTACTTCCCACTTCAAGTCACCTCCTGCTTTCATAGAAGTTCAGCAATAACTATATGTTTATTATATCGATTAGCAGTCTTTCTGTCAAGTGCTAATCGAGCGAATTAACAAATTGTTTATAATTAACATAAATTGTATAATTTACGCTAAACCGGAATTGTCGTTTGCTGACGCAATCGGGGCGGACATTTGTCCGCCCCGATAATATATTCCTTAATTGGTTTCCGATCCATAGTACTCATACTCGGTACTGTCAAAATCGTAATCATCTTCCGGTTCGTCATAACTGTACTTCACCGTTTCTTTGAAGTCACGATACACCTGCAATCCTGACCCCGCCGGAATAAGTTTGCCTATAATTACGTTTTCCTTTAACCCGTTCAGGTGGTCTATCTTGCCCCTGATGGCAGCTTCGGTGAGAACCTTAGTAGTCTCCTGGAAACTCGCCGCGGAGAGGAAACTTTCCGTAGCCAGCGAGGCTTTTGTTATGCCCATAAGCAATGGGGTATAATCCGCCGGCAACTTTTCTTTTTCCAGTTCATCGTTAATCCGCATAACTTCGGATGTATCAACAATGCTCCCGCTAAGCAGAGCGGTGTCGCCGGCATCTTCAATTTTGGATTTGCGCATCATCTGGCGCACAACTACTTCAATATGCTTATCGTTAATGTCAACCGCCTGTTGCTTATAAACCTTTTGAACCTCGCGAATCAGATAGTTCTGAACAGGCTCGACGCCAAGTACTTTCAGCACGTCGTGCGGATTAAGCGAACCATCCGTAAGGACATCGCCCTTTTTCACCGTGCCTCCGTCGTGAATTCCCTTTGATGCCAATGACGCGTAGGCCGCCATAAATGAACTGACTTCCCCATTGTCCTCATTGATGATGGTTACGTTTATCATATTGTTGCGCTTGTTCTCCTCGAATTTGACCGTACCTGAAATCTCCGCTATAACGGCGGATTTTTTAGGTTTGCGGGCCTCGAACAGTTCCTCAACACGAGGCAGACCTTGAGTAATATCATCGCCGGCGACACCTCCGGTATGGAATGTGCGCATCGTCAACTGAGTGCCCGGCTCGCCGATCGACTGGGCGGCGATAACTCCGACCGCTTCGCCCTCGCTGACGCGCTCGCCGGTAGCCAGATTCATACCATAGCACTTCGAGCACACCCCGCGCTTTGCTTTACATTCCAGTACACTGCGAATCTTAACGCTGTGAATTCCGAACGATTCCAAAACGTCCGCGTCCTCCTCGCGCAGCATTGTGCCGCTTGAGAAAAGCACTTCACCTGTCGCCGGATTAAGGATGTCTTCGCTCGGGAACCGTCCGTGAATAGCTTCCGCAAAACTGCGTACCTCCTGCCCGCCCTCGAATGACGCCGCAGCTGTAATTCCCGAATGAGTTCCGCAGTCAGGCTCACGGATGATGACGTCCTGAGATACGTCAACCATACGGCGCGTCAAGTATCCGGAGTCCGCCGTTCGCAACGCGGTATCCGCAAGACCTTTGCGCGAACCTCTTGAACTGATAAAATATTCTAAAACAGACAGTCCCTCACGGAATGATGCCTTAATGGGAACCTCGATCGTGCGGCCTGCCGTATCCGCCATCAGCCCGCGCATACCGGCAAGCTGGCTGATTTGCGAGCGGCTTCCGCGCGCTCCGGAACTTACCATCATAAATATCGGGTTACTGTCTCTCATTGAGGCTTGAAGCGCGTCAGCAACATCCTTAGTTGTCTTCTCCCATTCGTCAATAATAAGCCGGCTGCGTTCGCCGTCTGTGATTTCGCCGTCTTTGAAGAAACTTTCGATATCCATAATTTTTTGCTCTGTATCAGAGATAAGCTTTTGCTTTTGCTCCGGAACCTCAATATCCGCAATGGAAATAGTAATGGCACCCTTGGTTGAATACTTAAATCCGAGACCTTTAATGTCGTCAAGGACTTTGGTGGAAACGGTAAAACCATGTTTGGTAATGCACTTATCTACAATCTTCGTGATGTCGCTGCTGGTGGTGCGGAAGTCAATTTCAAAATCAAGACAATGCTCCGAATTGTTTCGGTCAACGTATCCGAGATCTTGCGGAATACTTTCGTTATACAAAATCCTTCCGATTGTGGAACGTACGTCACGCTCCACCACTTGACCGTTAAATTTACCGACACGGCGAACAATGATCCGATCGTGCATATCAATAATACCGTTATCGTATGCCAGAATAGCTTCGTCAGTATCGCGGAACCTCTTGATGTATTTTAAGCGTTCATTCTCATCTGTGACGACATTGCCGTTTTCGTCTTTCACCGGGTTCTCATACGTAAGATAGTACGCCCCGAGTACCATATCTTGCGACAAAATTGTAACCGGTTTGCCATCCTGCGGACGCAAAAGATTATTTGCTGACAGCATAAGGATGCGCGCCTCTGACTGTGCCTCGTATGACAGCGGGACGTGAACCGCCATTTGGTCGCCGTCGAAATCCGCGTTGTAAGCTGTACATACCAATGGATGGAGCTTCAGGGCGCGTCCTTCGACCAATACCGGTTCAAACGCCTGAATTCCGAGTCTGTGCAGAGTGGGAGCGCGGTTCAGCAAAACCGGATGCTCCTTAATAATTTCGTCAAGCGCATCCCAAACCACCGTCTGCGTACGATCCACCATTTTCTTTGCGCTTTTAATGTTAGTTGCGTGACCATCCTCAACAAGTTTCTTCATAACGAACGGCCGAAAAAGCTCAATTGCCATTTCCTTGGGCAGTCCGCACTGATACAGCTTCAAGTCGGGTCCTACAACGATGACCGAGCGTCCGGAATAGTCAACGCGCTTCCCGAGCAGGTTTTGGCGGAAACGTCCTTGCTTGCCTTTAAGCATATCGGACAGCGATTTCAGCACACGGCTGTTCACGCCCACAACGGCGCGTCCGCGGCGGCCGTTGTCAATAAGCGCGTCCACCGCTTCCTGAAGCATACGTTTCTCATTACGGACGATTATGTCCGGCGAATTAAGCGCCTGAAACTTTCTTAAGCGGTTATTGCGATTGATAACGCGGCGGTAAAGGTCGTTAAGGTCGCTGGTAGCAAATCGTCCTCCGTCCAGTTGAACCATCGGGCGAATATCCGGCGGAATAACCGGCAGGACGTCCATAATCATCCACTCCGGACGATTACCGGACTGACGGAAAGCCTCTACAACCTCTAATCGCTTTACAATCTTTGCTTTTTTCTGACCGGAAGCGTCTTTAAGCTCCCCGCGGAGTTGATCCGCGAGTTGGTCGCAGTCAATTTCCCGCAACAGCGCCTTAATCGCCTCCGCGCCCATTCCCGCTTGAAAGTCGTCTTCGTATTTATCGCGATAGTCGCGGTACTCTTTATCCGTAAGAACCTGCATTTTTTGCATCGGAGTATCTCCGGGATCCGTTACGATATAATTTGAAAAATACAGTATTTTTTCCAACATCCTCGGACTTATGTCAAGCATAAGCCCCATACGGCTCGGAATACCCTTGAAGTACCAAATATGGCTTACCGGAGCCGCTAACTCGACGTGTCCCATACGCTCACGGCGAACGCGCGCGCGCGTAATCTCCACTCCGCATCTGTCACATACTTTGCCTTTGTAACGAATTTTCTTATACTTTCCGCAATGACATTCCCAGTCCTTTATAGGTCCGAAAATGCGTTCGCAGAACAATCCGTCACGCTCCGGTTTGAGCGTTCGGTAGTTTATAGTTTCCGGTTTTTTGACCTCGCCGCGTGACCACGACCTTATAGTGTCCGGTGAGGCAATCCCGATTTGAATGGCATCAAATTGTGCGTTCATTAGCTATACTCCTTTGTTGAGTAAATTGTACTCTGCTTTGTTCCGTCTCTATGGGATTCGCATACATCGCGATTTATATCTCTATATCTTCGCCGTCGTCCTCATCGTTGTCGTCATAGTCGTCAAATTCGTCATCACCTTCATCGCCGCCATACTCTTCGTCGTCCATATCCATATCAATATCCTCGTCCTCATAATCATCATCTTCGTCATTGTGTCCGATGGCATCTTCAAATTGGAATCCGGCTTGTTCAAATTCACTATCGCCTGAGATATAGACATTCGTATCCTCAACGATTTCATCGTCCTCATTTCGCAGATCAATTTCATTTCCGTCCCGGTCAAGAACCCTAATATCCAAACACAGCGATTGCAACTCTTTAACCAGCACTTTGAATCCCTCCGGAACGCCGGGCGCCGGAAGGCTGCTGCCTTTAACGATTGCCTCATAGGTCTTGGTGCGACCTTGCGAGTCGTCGGACTTAACCGTAAGAATCTCCTGCAAGGTATACGCCGCGCCATACGCTTCAAGCGCCCAGACTTCCATTTCGCCGAAACGCTGTCCGCCGAACTGCGCCTTGCCGCCGAGCGGTTGCTGAGTTACCAGCGAGTACGGTCCCGTGCTGCGCGCATGAATCTTATCGTCTACAAGGTGGTGCAGTTTTAGGAAGTAGACGTAACCTACTGTCACGGGGTTATCGAACGGCATTCCCGTGCGGCCGTCGCGCAGAACTTCCTTGCCGTCGCTGTTGTATCCCGCCAGTTGAAAGGCGTTGTCTATGTCGTCGAAGTCCGCGCCGTTAAATATCGGTGTGGCGACTTTCCAACCGAGTGCCTGAGCCGCGTATCCAAGGTGAACCTCCAACACCTGCCCGATGTTCATACGCGACGGAACGCCTAACGGGTTAAGCACAATGTCTAACGGGGTTCCGTCCGGCATAAAGGGCATATCTTCTTTCGGCAAAATGCGGCTTACGACGCCTTTGTTGCCGTGTCGGCCGGCCATTTTGTCGCCGACGCTGATCTTTCGCTTCTGCGCTAAGTAGACGCGCACAACCTCATTCATACCGGGACCCATTTCATCGTTGTTCTCACGCGTAAAGTGCTTGACGTCAACGACTATGCCGCTCTCTCCGTGGGGAACCTTAAGCGAGGTATCACGAACCTCGCGCGCTTTCTCTCCGAATATGGCGCGGAGCAAACGTTCCTCCGCCGTAAGATCGGTTTCGCCCTTAGGTGTAACTTTACCGACGAGAATATCACCGCTGCGAACCTCGGTGCCTATTGCGATAATCCCGCGTGAGTCTAAGTATTTCAGAGCATCTTCACCAACGCCCGGGATGTCGCGGGTAATGTCCTCCGAGCCGAGTTTAGTGTCACGCGCATCAAGCTCGTATTCCTCAATGTGGATTGATGTGAAAACGTCCTCCTGCACCAGACGCTCGCTAATCAGAATCGCGTCCTCGTAGTTGTAGCCTTCCCAAGTCATAAATCCGACCAAGATATTTTTGCCGAGCGACAACTCACCATCTGCGGTAGAAGGTCCATCGGCGAGTACTCCGCCCGCCGTGACTTCCTCGCCGACCTCGACAATCGGGCGCTGGTTAATGCACGTGCCCTGATTGCTGCGTACAAATTTAAGCAGCTTGTGCGTCTTTTCCCCAATTCCCTGATAATCAATGGTAATCTCATCAGCGGAAACCGACTTGACTGTTCCGTCTGCATCCGCGAGCAGAACTACACCGGAGTCTGCAGCGCACTTGTACTCAATACCGGTAGCGACAATAGGGGCTTCCGTTTTCAAAAGAGGAACCGCCTGACGCTGCATATTCGCGCCCATAAGCGCGCGATGCGCCTCGTCCGTTTCCAGGAACGGAATCATCGCCGTAGCGATTGAGACCATCATTCGCGGGGAGACGTCAATATAGTTCACGCGTTCCCGATCCACTTCCACTATTTGTTCGCGGTGGCGGCAGACAATGCGCTTGTTAAGCAGACAACCATTCGCGTCACGAGGTTCCGTAGCCTGACAAACATAGTATTGGTCTTCCAAGTCCGCCGTCATATAACTGATGCTATCGGTTACAAGCATACCTTTCGGTGTCTTTTCGATTTTAGCGTAAGGAGTGATAACAAAGCCGTAGTCGTTAACTCTCGCGTAGCCGGCAAGATAGTTTATAAGCCCGATATTCGGACCTTCAGGAGTTTCGATAGGGCACATACGCCCATAGTGCGTATAGTGGACGTCGCGAACCTCAAAATTAGCGCGGTCACGATTAAGTCCGCCGGGTCCTAACGCGGACATACGCCGCTTGTGAGTAAGCTCCGCAAGCGGATTAATCTGATCCATAAACTGTGACAGCGGACTGCTTCCGAAAAACTCCTTAATCGCCGCCGTTACCGGTCGGATGTTCACCAGCGACTGAGGCGTAACAACAGCGGCATCCTGAAGCGTCATACGCTCACGAATCACGCGTTCCATACGCGCAAATCCGATACGGAACTGATTTTGAAGGAGTTCTCCGACGCTGCGCATACGGCGGTTGCCGAGATGGTCAATATCGTCAGGTTCGCCGATTCCATAAGGCATTCCGGTCAGATAGTTAATTGCAGCGAACACGTCGTCCGGAATAATGTGTTTCGGAATCAAATCGCCTAATCTGTCATGAACGGCAAAAGCGAAGTCCTCGCTGTGAACATCCATACCAACCGTACTCTCCAGCAGTTGTCGGAGAATAACGAAGCGAACCTTCTCTTTTACGCCCATCTCACGCAGTTCTTCCTTAGTGAGGTCAACGAAGTCACACATATTAACCATCGCGTTTGAGAAAACTTTTATATCCTTTGTTTCGTGTTCCGATATGGTAATTTTCAGCGTAACGCCGATAACGCCGCGTGTCTCGATTTTTTCCGCAGTCTCCGGAGTAAGGCGTTCGTCGGCTTTAGCGATAATTTCCCCGCTAATCGGGTCGGCGGCATCCTCCGCAAGAGTAAATCCGGCGATACGCCGCGCCAGTGAAAGTTTCTTGTTAAACTTATAACGACCTACCGCAGACAGATCGTAGCGGCGCGGTTCAAAGAAAAAGTTGTTTACCAGTTGTTCGGAACTTTCCAGCGTTGCCGGGTCGCCCGGGCGGATCCTTCTGAAAATTTCCTGAAGCGCGTCTTCGCGCCCTGTAGTAATATCGCGTTCAAGCGTCGTGCTGATCAGATCGCTTTCGCCAAACACTTGGCGAATCGCATCGTTAGTAGTGATTCCCGCGCCCTGAGCGACAGAGACAATAGCCCATGGTTTTTCCTTAGTGTTAACCTCACCGCCGAAAGCGCGAATAAGCAAAGTAACCGGCAGTTTGCGGTTTTTATCAATGCGCACGTGGAACAAGTCATTGTTATCGGTCTCAAACTCCAACCACGCCCCGCGATATGGAATGATAGTAGTTCCGTAAGTTGACATATTGGTCTTATCCGTCCGCTTATCAAAGTACATACCCGGACTGCGGATAATCTGGCTGACGACAACGCGTTCCGCGCCATTGATAACGAACGTAGCTTGAGGAGTCATTAGCGGAAAATCGCCCATAAAAATGGTCTGCTCTTTCAGTTCGCCGCTTTCTTTGTTGCGCAGACGCGCATTAACGCGAATCGGCGCGGCATAGGTAGCGTCACGCACGGCACACTCACGTACGTCGTACTTAACTTTCGTTGTTTCCAGTACGAAACCGAGATCTTCCGGCGTAGAATCCGGAGCAAATGTAAGCTCCAGGTTATTCGAGTAGTCTGAAATCGCCGAGATGTCGCGAAACACCTCGCTTAACCCCGTTTTTATAAACCAGTTATAGGAGTTCCTTTGAATCTCCAACAGGTGGGGCATTTCAATGACCTCGTCTTGCTTCGCGAAGCTGAGACGCTCTGTTTTGCCATACATTACTTTTTTTGGCTCTCGCATAAAACCTCCTGTATTTTCCTGTGACACACCCGGCACAGTTGCGGACTTGTGTAAAAAACTATTGACATTTGCTTAAATAGTGAGTATACTGGAAACAGCGGTGTGCGGGGTGTCAGTATATTTTCATTTGCACCAGAGGGTGATTATACCACATCGCGCAATGCTTGTCAAGAACTTTTTTATAAAAGTTCATATTTTTTGTGTTTGCACGAATGCTGGTGTGGCTCAATGGTAGAGCAGCGCACTTGTAATGCGCAGGTTGTCAGTTCGATTCTGACCACCAGCTCCAACGCTGCGACAGCGCGTTCAAGGGTAACGCAGAAACGCTAACCCACGGCGGCTTAGCGTTTTCAGGTGATTGGCAGCGGAAACATTCTCAAAATATCGTGGTCAGTCGGCTATGAAGCCGACGTAAGTTAAGCGGGATTGAATGTGAGATTATAAGCGCCTGTAGCTCAGGGGATAGAGCAACTGCCTTCTAAGCCGTTGGTCGGGGGTTCGAATCCCTCCAGGCGTGCCAGCCTATATAAACCTGCTTTTCGGTATCCCGAAAAGCAGGTTTGTTTATTTTTCGGAACGATACAGCCGAGCGGCGAATACTGCGCGGCTGTGTTGCGTCTGCGCAACAAAAAATCGAAAGGATTCACGCATATGAAACTTGCGATACGGCTGCCGCCGCGTTCAGAGAGCGTCCGGCGAGATTGTTTGGCGTTGCGCGAACCGCGTGGAACACGATGGTAGAGGTTGCAAGAACTCTCCGACCATCACGGAAGCGGAGTTTCACGGCTTTTTGCGCAATACGCTCGGCGTTCGCGAAATTGTGCCGCGATTGCCGAAGACGGCGGTCGCCGGGAAAGTCTATTCGCCTACTATTCCCGCGCCGCGCTTCCTCTCGCGGAAACAGCCATTGCCGATGCCGACCCCAAAATGTACAAGTTGCAGCGCATATTACAGCAGCTGAATACTAACA
>JAITKN010000002.1 GCA_031278415.1 Oscillospiraceae bacterium | reverse complement strand
CGATTACGCCCATTACTAACCCCATAAAAACGGTAATAAGCGCGATAAGTGCCGGTCGTTTGAGTCTCGTCATCAAACTCTCTCCTTCGTATACGCTTAACTAAACCGCATACCACATTCAAACAGCGGAAACCGCGTGTTTAGAGCATTTTCGCCATTATTTTTCATTATAGATGCCTTCCGGAAATAAGTCAAGCGCAAATTTAATTCCGATCTCAGCGGGTTTGTTCGTGTGTCAAATATGGGTTGCAAAACGGCGAGGAAAAGGTCAAGTATGTCATTGGGGGATTTGAGGTTGAGGCAGGTTTTGATGGAGTCAGGGCTGTCTTTCGCGTCACCTTCCGGTTTAGCGGTGAACAGATAATCGCGCGGAACGAGATAACGATGGTTGTTACCGATTTGTGCCGTAAGTACCCGTATTGCCGCATCGGGTCTTGTATCTTTCGCGCTTTTCTAAAAATACGGGGTGGACTTTTGGCGGTTTATGTGGTAGTATGGATATGCGTGTATGCGTGTATGCGGCAAAACAGAAATCGCGAACACCTAAAATAAATCAAAAAACTGCAAAGGCGGTCTATAAGAAAGTTTATGCTGAACTTATCCCCAAATCAAACGGCGGAAATAATTGTTACAGGCGCGGACGGCAATGGCGGCGGCATTGCGTACGCGGATGACGGCCGCGTTATTTTCGTCTCCGGCGCGTTGCCGGGTGAGCGTGTGCGCGTCCTGCCGTTCAGAGTCAGTAAAACAGTCGCTCGGACTAATGCTATTGAAATTCTTTCTCCATCGCCGGAACGTGTCACGCCCGCTTGCCGGCATTTTCCCGGGTGCGGAGGGTGTGACTATCTGCACGCGTCCTACGCCGAAGAACTGCGTCAAAAGCTGGAGCGCGTCAATGACGCGTTTTCCCATATCGGAGGGCTTTCGCTTTGTGCGGAGAAAATTCTCTCATGTGATTCCGGGCGCGAGGGATCCCGTAATAAAGCTGTGTTCAATATTGATCCGAACGGGAGCATAGGCTTCTACCGCGAGCGCAGTCACGAGGTCGTCTATATTAAACGCTGCTTGCTTCAATCAGACTTTGCCAACGAAATATTGAGACCGATTCGCAAATGGATTAGGGACACGAGAATCTCCATTTACAACGAGGACTCGGGAAAAGGGCTTCTTCGTAAAGTGTTCACACGCGGAACGCAAATTGCGATCGTTGCCAAAGGCAAGCCGAATTGTGCCGAGGAGCTTTGCAACCGCTTGACTGCCGCGGTCGGGGAGAATTACAACCTGATGTGGAACGACAACCATTCAAAGGGCAATACAGTATTCGGCGATAAGTTCTATCGCATTTACGGCGCGGAACCTCAGCATACGATGCTCGGAGTAGATCTTCGCGTCTCGCCGTCCGCGTTTTTGCAGGTCAACACGCCGCAGGCTGAGAAACTTTATAAAATCGCGATTGATTTTGCGGAGGTCTTACCCGGTGAATCCGTGTTGGATTTATACTGCGGAGTAGGCGTGATTACGCTTCTGATCGCGCGCAAATGCGCTCGCGTAACCGGCGTGGAGATTAGCGCGGCGGCGATTCAAAGCGCAAAGGAAAATGCCGCGCTGAACGGCATTACAAATGCGGAGTTTATAGTCGGCGACGCCGCGAAAACTCCGTTGCCGGACGCGGATGTGATTTTCACCGACCCTCCGCGCAAGGGTCTGGACTCTGCGGTTATCGCCGCGATAGCTGACTCGCCCGCTAATCGTGTTGTATACATTTCCTGTGACCCCGCTACGCTTGCGCGTGATCTCAGACTTTTCGCCGAGTACGGATTCAGCGCTGTCCAAGCCGTATGCGTGGATATGTTCCCGGGTACGCGTCACGTGGAGAGCGTTGTCTCTCTGCGCAGACTCGGAGTTACTCGACCAAGCCGTACTTGACTTTTATGCGGTCAAGTTTTTCGAGCATGGAGTCGGAGATAATGAGCAGAAACACAGCGGTTGCCAGTCCATGCACAAGGTCAAAGGGGATTCCCTGCAAGTATGAGGTCAGAAACATCGGAAGCGTCGGGGACGACTGATACATAAGCACCATAGAGGTGTTCATTATTCCTCCGTAGAATATAAAGGTTGTCAGCCCTCCGAAAATCGCGAGAGCGGCAGGGTATCGTCGCAAAATGCCTTTGCGAAAAAGAACGCCCCCAAGGAATCCTATGATCCCGAACGCGAACATCTGCCACGGCGTCCACGGACCTTGCCCGAAAAACATATTGCTGACAAACGCCGAAACCGCTCCGACAAAAAATCCGGATTCGCCGCCGAACGCGACTCCGGCAATTATCACTATCGCTACGAGTGGTTTGAACTGCGGAAGCATAAAAAACGCGGCGCGTCCGGCTACCGCAATCGCGCATAGTACCGCGATAACAACAAGCTCACGCGCCTGCGGCTTGCGACTCTCAAAAATGAGTGCGAAAGGCAGCATAGTTTCAAGTATTATCAGCAATGAAATGAAGTAATATTTGCGGTCGCCGAGGTAAAAGACGCCGATGAATATAGTCATCGGTATGAGCAGTAAGATCATAACGGATGCCGCAATGGTGCGCTTATTCAGCTTACGCGCCGCCGGAACAGCTAACGGCGAGAACGCGGGCTGTACGCGCTTCCACGTCAGCGCAAGCGTAATCGCGATAAGTTCCGCCGCGAACGCGAGCATTATGCCGATATACATACGCGACGAAGATGAATCCGACGCGGCAATAACCGCCTCGTTCCCGCCGGAAATGAACGTTTTCAGCCCCGCAAAGTTAAGCGCGGCAAAAATCGCGGTTGCAAGCAGAAATACCGCGGCGGACACAGCGACCGCCTTACGCTTCGCCGATAACTTGCGCTTGGTCTCAGGCGAAGTGAGCAAATCTGTTTCCGGCAAGGTATATTCGACGCTGTCGGCGGAAATCTCTTCAATCCGCGCTTCCGGAGTAAGTTTTTCAACTGTTCCGCCGAGGGCGAGAATGACATCGTTGACCGTAATTGCGTCCGGAATAAATTCGCGTGCCATACGGTTAGCGCCGGATGTGTAGAAGCTGTTGCCGGCAAAAAATTCGCGCGGGGTACCCTCCGCCACTATACTGCCGTCGAAGAACAGAGCGCAGCGGTCAGCGTGTTCGGCGCAGAATTCTACGTCGTGACTTACCATTATTACGGTCGTACCGACATCGGCAAGTTTACGCAGAATCGAGGCAAATATCTGTTTGAATTCTGCGTCAAGTCCTTTGGTAGGCTCGTCGAGGAGAATGATTTTAGGGCGCGTCAGCAAAACTTTCGCAAGCGCGGCGCGTTGCTGTTCGCCTCCGGAAAGGTCGTATGGGTGGCGTTCCAGCAGTCCCGACAGCCTACACAGCACTATGACTTGCGCAAGCGAATTTTCATCGTTGGTGATTTCGCGCAGGTCTTCGCGCACCGTTTTCTTCACGAAGAGGGTTTGCGGGTTCTGCGGCAACGCGCCGATCAGACCATTAAAAAGCTCACGGCGCGATTCCAACGGACTGCCGTATAGCTTGACCTCGCCGCGATAGGGTTTGTTAACGCCTGAAATCAGAGACAGCGCCGTAGTTTTTCCCGTGCCGTTTCCGCCGAGAACAGCGGAAATCTCTCCGGAATAGGCTTTGAAACTAAGAGCCTTAATGACGTCCGGAAGATCGCGCCCGTATTTGAAGTAGAGTTCCGAAAGCTCCACAGTCGGCGCGTTATCGTGTTCAAGCGGAATGTCGGACGCCGCTGTTCCGCGGCTTGCGAAGTTCAAGGCGGCAAGCCAGTTTCGCCCGTCACGTATGGTGACAGGGCAATCGCCGCCGATTGTTCGCGACGCGCCCGCCCAAATGCGCATCGCGGTAGGCATTGCGAGAAACATCCCATGACCACAGCCGCGAAGCCGCAACCCTACGTCTTGCGGCGTGCCGTCACAGATGATTTTGCCCTTGTCCATCACAATTACGCGGTCGGACAGCGGAAAAGCCTCTTCAAGACGATGTTCGGTAAGGATAACGGTTGTGCCGAGTTCGCGGTTGATTTTGCCTATTGTAGCTAAGAATTCGTTTGCCGCGATAGGGTCAAGCTGACTCGTAGGCTCGTCAAGGATAAGCACAGATGGCTGCATAGCCATTATAGACGCCAAATTCAGCAACTGCTTCTGACCGCCGGAAAGCTCCGTAACACTTTTGTAAAACCAAGTCTGAATCCCGAAGAAACTCGCCATCTCAGCGGTACGAAGCCGTATGGTTTGATTATCCAGACCAAGACTCTCTAATCCGAACGCAAGCTCGTGCCAAACTTTATCCGTAACAATCTGATTATCGGGAGACTGCATAACGAAGCCGATACGACTGCTCTGTTCCCGCAGACTGATCGCTGAAAGCTCTGTACCCTCAAAGCAAATCGAGCCGCTGCGATCGCCATGCGGAGTGAGCGCGGGCTTCAACTGTTTCAGCAGCGTAGTCTTCCCGCACCCTGACGGTCCGCAAAGAGTTACGAATTCTCCGCGCTGTATGCTGAACGTAAGCCCGTCAAGCGCAAGAAACTCCTGCTCCGGATAGGCAAAACTCAGCTCCGCTGCGCGATAAGTTTCCATTTGCGTCCCTCCCGGAAATTGATTGCCATCGGCATAGCGCTCAATGCCGCGTATATAAAAGACGCAACAATCGTCCCTCCGTCACGCGCCATTCGGAACGTCGGAAAGTAGCGGTAATAAAGCGCGCCCGTAACCGCGCCCGCGATTATCGCGGCGGCGCACACGACGATGTAAACCGCCGCGTATAGGTCACGCCGCTCGAATCGGTAAATTGAGAACGCCGTGCGGCGCGGCAAGCCATATCCCCGCGCTTTCATACTGTCAGCGGTTTCAATGGCGTTTTCCAGCGCCCAAGTCACCATAATGGAGATAATTCGTATCCCTTTCCGCACCCTCTGAAATATATTGCCGGAACTTGTATCTCTGCCGATACAGCGTTGCGCGTGCGCAACAAACTTTATTTGCGTGTTGAACCTCGGCACAAAGCGCAGCGCCATTGACAAAATCAGCGATAGTGCCGGTATTACGCGTCCGAACAGATATACGAACTTGTCCGAGGTCATCACGGCGTTATAACAGCTGAACCACGTGATTACAGTCACAATCATCAACGCGGCGGAAATCCCGTACAGAATACTCTCCAATGTCAGCGGATTTCCGCTCGGCAAATAGGTAAGGATAGTGCCGCCTTGGTGATTAAACGCGGGATTGATCAGCGCCGCCATAATCAGCATCGGGAGCATATAGGCAAGGCTGAATCTAATTGCCTTTCCGCCATTCAGGTAAACCGAGTACGCGAATGCGCTCACAACCGATATAACCTGACACACCGGTTGCATAAGCAGCATAGCAAGAAGCAATACCGCTGTAAAGTAGAGCATATTCACAGCCGGGTGATAGCTTGAAAATGTATCCCGGTTACTCATTCTTCGTCTTCCTCATACCCGATTTCTTCAAGCCAGTCCGCTCCGACGACATAACCGTTGACAGAATCCCAGCCGCCGACATCCCGCCCGAGGTCGCAGGTATACAGCCATTCCACAACGTCACCGGGTTGAAGCTGATATCGCGACGCTCCGTAGTTCGGAAACCACCCATTAACTTTGTACATCCAACCGGAGAGTTCGCCGACGTCAAATTCATAGAGGTTATTTATGCCCTCAATATAAACGGAGTTATAAATGGGTACGTTCATAAATTCCAAGTGTATACGATTCAGCTTCATCTCCCTCTGAAGCACATTGAAAACACTTTCGCCTTCGTAAAAAGTGACCTCGGTAAGCGGCAGTATGACGCCGTCGTCCGGAACAAGTTCGTGCTTCTCTTTGTCCAATAGGTTCATATTATCCAAAATGGTATCGCACTTAACCGACAAGAAACAAGTGTACTCCGCGTCGCCCAACGTAACATCTTGCGGTTCGATCGGTAACGGCTTACCCTCCGGCACGGGGTCGGTCAGATATTTGTCCTTGCCGGTTTCCGGGTCGATGACCATTGACGGCTCCGTCGGCGGAGTTGCCGCTGAAACGGGTTCAGGTTCGGCACCCGGAGCGGCGGATGGCTGCGCGTTTCTGCTCGGGGAAGAGTAGCGTCCGCCGAATATAAACGCGGCAGTCAGAGCCGCGATTATAATCACCGCCGCGATTATTTTATTTTTATGCTTTCGCATAACGAATAAATCCTTTCCTGTTACAGCAGATCAGCTTCGCCCAGCATCACATAGAGCATATTCGCGATCTCCGCCCGTGTGACCGCCTCAGTCGGCTCTATGTTAAGCTCGGATTCGTCGAGTGCGCCGATTTTATAGCAGAACGCAAGCGGTTCTCTTGCCCAGTCGGCTGCGGAAGTATAATCTCCGAACTGCGCAAGTATGTCGCGGATTTCGAAGGAACTGAGTATAGTGTCTATCCCGCAAAGCTCGGCGGCGCCGGCAAGCATAGTTGCGGCCTCCTGCCTGGTAATAACGCCGTCAGGCGTAAATTTGCCCGGTGCTGTACCATTGACGATCCCGTACTTACTTGCCGTGCCGACATAACCCGCGTACCACGCGGACGGCGGCACATCGCTGAATGTCGTATCCGCTTTCGGATCAAGTCCTAAGCCTCTGACAACGATAGCAGTAAACTGAGCGCGTGTCATTGCGGCGTCCGGAGCGAATATCGCGCCGTCCATTCCCGCGATAATACCGCGTGAGCAAAGCGACTCTATCGAAGTTTGAAACGCGTGACCCTTGATGTCGCCGAATGTTTTTCCGGGAGTTTCAACCGGAACCTGCTTAACGTCCGAATTCTTACCCGGAAGCCCTCCGCTGCCGGCAGCGGCTTCAGGGGTTTTGCGCTTCACCGCGTCAGACATTCGGTAGAGGCTGTTTTTGCCCTCCATCGAACGCTGCGCGGCGATTAAACCATAAAAGCATTGCTCCGAAGACATCTGATTAACACCGCTGCCATCGGACGTGTGTATAAAACTGCCGTCAGGCTGTCCAAAAGAAAGAAGATTATCAATCAAAGAGAAACCGTTTTTCACGAAACGCGAGTCGTCGCATTTCAGCCCGAGCTCCGTAATCGCGACCAATACCTGAACGACGCTCTCGGAATTAGTCGTGTTCCAACTGTGGTAACCGCCTTTCTCGTCCTGCATCTTTGACAGGCAGCTAAGCGCCTTGTCTACCGCGGTTTTGACGTCTTTTCTGTCTTGATATTTGGCCAGCGCCTGCAACGCCATCCCCGTAATGTCAGGGTCGGCGATCTCATCAGGGCTGACATCGGTTCCGTTGCTGCCGGCATTGAGATTCCAGCCGCCGTCGCCCAGTTGGCGGCGCAGAATCTCCGTGATGTATTTATCGCGCGTCGCCTGTGTTTTCGCGTCCGGATTGGCGGGAACCTCATAGTTTCCGCTGTCGAGCGCGATAAGCGCCCAAATCGGACCGTTCAGCCCCTGCCAAATGGTCTTATCAAAATCGCCGAGCGGTATGGTCAGGTCGTATCCGGCGATGTCGCAAGGGTTATAGCCGGCGGCGGTCAGCGCGACTATCAATCGGCTGTATTCCGTATACTTTTTGTCGTGCAGAACACCCTTACACTCTTTGACGTACTGCTCCACGCGAAGATAATACTCGTCATAGTAGCTTTGCGGAACACTCGCTCCGCTTCGCGCCAGACCGACGACCGCCCACTCGCCCCCGACGCTTCCAACCTCCGGCATCGGAACCGCTTTGAGCATATATGCCGCCGCGTCCGCAACTGCTTTGTCCACATCCGATTTGTCCGCCGCGAACGCCGCAACACTAAGCGATAACGCAAACGCCAAGCCCAATATCAGCGCGACAATTCTTTTCATATTACTCATCCGATATAGCGGCGCAGAATGGCTGCAACCTCAGAGCGTTTGACGTCGTCTTTCGGGCGCAAGCCGTTCGCGTCGCCTTGCAGGATCCCTTGTTCGACAGCCCATGTAACCGCGCCGCTTGCCCAGTCACTGACGTTTTCGCCGTCCGCGCCCAAATCCGCGCCGGATTCAGGCGAATCATTCAGCCGCCACAGAATGGTCACAAGCTGCTCACGCGTTGTCGCGGAGTTCGGATTTAAGCCGTCAGTCAGACCCTCCGCGCTTGCCCAATCAAGCGTCGCCTTGTACCACGGACTCGAATCCTCATTAGCGGCAGAAGCGCCGCTCATTCGAGCGAGTACCATTATCCACTCGGCGCGGGTTGTGGGATCGTTCGGCGCGAAAGTACTTTCATCTCCTTTGCCCTTCATCAGACCCTTTTCGGTGACAAACGCCACATCAGGCGCGTACCAACTGCTCGCGCTGACATCGCCGTAGACTTCCTCAACGGAGATAGGCATCGGCGCAGAATCGGCAGTTACGTCCGCGGTAGGCGTGGGTTCGGGCGACGGACTTGCGGTTTCGTCCGAACCTCCGCCTCCGCCCCCGCCGCCACCACCGCCGCTGCTGCTGAAAACTAACTTGTCAATGGCGGCTTCAAGCTGAATAATGGCAATATCAACCGTAGTAGCAGTGGCATATCTATTGTATTGCATCAAATCTTCTACCGAGGACAGCTTTTTAGAAAACGCCTCCCAACTGGCAGCTGTGTAGTTCGTTTCTTTCAGACTTTTAGCGCGGTCAACAACCTTCTCAAGCTCGGTGAAGTCGGCAAGAGTCTCGCTTCCCGGGTACGGGTCGGTTTCTTCTATATCGCCGTCAAACTCAGCATCACCACTTTCAATAGCATCTGTAATAGCATCAACGCTGTTCTGCGCGGCAAGAGGTGTATTCAACGCCTCAAGCCCTAAATCATAAAGCTCGCTGCGCGGATTGTCCGCTAAGGCGCGTATGAGGTCGCCTTTATCCGCGTGTTCATAATGCGCCGAGTCACTCCAGGACGCGCTGTGTCCGAGGTCGGCTCCGTAGCCCCAAAGCGTAAACTGCCAGCGGATAACATCTCCATCGCGCAGTCCATAAGCCCCCGCGCTGCGGTTAATGAAATCTTGGCTGACCGTAATGCACCAACCGCTCATATAGCTGTAGTCGAACTCTCCGAGGTAGTCATCATCGTTACCGGTTTGTCTTGCTTCGAGGGTACTCGGTCCGCCGTGGCTTGCGATATAGTCCGGCACATTTATACTTCCTGTGTCAAAGCCCTTTACAGCGGCAAGATAGAAATCCGAGCCTTTGCCGGTACCGCTTGATTTGCCATCTGCTTCGTAACGGTAGCCGAGTTCCTTCAAAACCTTTACGGTAACTTCGCCCGCCGTTGTGTTGCTCGGCACATTATCCACTCGCATCGGTTCTACATAGCATCCTTGCCCGAGGTTATAGCCCTCAAAGGTGATATACACCGTAATATCGCTGCCGGCGGAGCTCACAACGGGAACTAACG
>JAITKN010000123.1 GCA_031278415.1 Oscillospiraceae bacterium | reverse complement strand
CGCGCCTTTGATCTGCGTCCGAGCGTCTTTGATGTGCTTCCGAGCGACTTGGATGTGCTTCCGAGCGACTATGATGTGCTTCCGAGCGACTCAGATGTGCTTCCGAACGACTTGGATGTGCTTCCGCGCGACTTGGATGTGCTTCCGAGCGACTTGGATGTGCTTCCGAGCGACTTGCCGCCAGACACAAGCGCCTTGCGAATAGTCGCAAGGCGCTTGTGTAAAATGACTTACCGCCGGACTGTTACGGCTTCTCCGCGACGGCGAGGTAGTAACCGGTGTCCTTGCCGTACCTATCGAAGTCGGCGCAATCTTTGCCGTCCATAATCGCTTGAGCGACATAGGCACCAATCTCACGCGAGTGATATTCCCAAACGCGGACAGTAAAACCGGCCGTCTCCAGTTCATTTTGCAGAATCTCTTCACGACCCTTTTCAAAGATGTCGCTGATTCCGAGCTTTCCTCCGCGTTTGAGTACGCACCAAAACTCGTGAAGCGTTTCCGCGCGGCTGTCTGTAAGCGATAATACGCACTCCGCTATTACGCCGTCAAAGCTGAGCGACGGAAAATCTACAACATTGTTCTTGGACAGTACCGCGTTGAGACCTTGCAATTTGCAAGCGTTGACCATTCCGCGGTCGCTGTCAATCCCGATTATGTCAAATCCAAACTCGGACGCGGCAAGCCTCATTGCGCCGCCGACGCCGCAGCCGAAGTCAAGCAGTTTGGCTCCTTGCGGCAGCGCTGTCAACGCAAGCAGACGGCGCGTAAGTTTTTCGCCGCCGGGATGATTAAACGCCATCGATTCAGTTACGCCTTTTGAACCTTTTTGCCGCGCAGCGCGTTCCACAGCGGACCGGTCAGGAACATTGAGCTATAGCAGCCTACAATCAGCCCGATTACAATCGGAATTCCAAAGTTGCGAACACTGCTTACGCTCAGGATGATCAGGACAACTAAGGGCGCAAGCGTTGTAATAGTCGTACCTATTGAGCGCCGTATGGTTTCCTTGATGCTCCTGTCAACTACAACGGCGAAGTTGGTTTGACCGCCGCTGCGTTTGTTGTTCTCGCGGATACGGTCGAAGATGACTATGGTAGCGTTAATCGAATACCCTACTACCGTCAGTATCGCCGCTATAAAGTTCATATTCATCGGGATTTGGAACGCGATGTAAAAGCTGAGTACCACAAGTACGTCGTGAATGAGCGCGATAATCGCCGCGATGCCGGAGCGGAACTCGAACCTGACCGCGATGTAAAGCAGAATCAGTATAGCCGCGAGAATCGTAGCGATAAACGCGCTGCTAGTAATGTCGCGTCCGACGCTGGGAGATATAGCCTCGCAGGAAACTAAAGTGACTTTCTCCGTGCCTCCGAATTGCTCCGCAACGGCAAGGTAAATCGCGTCCCAAGTTTCAGAGGGAACATCACGCATTTTCAGCGTGACAGTAGTACCGCTATTGCCGGACTGGCTGATGCTTGACGGCGCAAACCCCAGAACCTCGGCTGCGGTTTCCTCTATCTGAGCGGATATGTCACGATTTACCGTCTCGCCTATGTCGATGTCCATAGTAACACCGCCGATAAAATCGTGGTCAAGATTCATAATGCGCGTACCGAACGGCAGCAAAACTAATCCCGCAACTGCTGTAACAACAAGAGCAACGGAAACGATTCCGGTAACTCTGAATGCTTTTACAAAGCTGAACGGCTTCCTTTCGCCATCTGTTTTTTTAGGCAGTATGGCGAACAAATTCGGATTGCTTACTCCGCCGGACGCAATTGCCGTCAGCAACAGACGCGGAATAATAAGCATACACAGCATACTCAGAATAACTCCGGCGGTAAGTGTCTTGGCGAAGCTGAGGATTGTACCGGTACCTTGCCACAGGAGTACGATTGCCGCAATAAGGGTGGTAATATTGCCGTCGAGGATTGCCCCCAACGCTCTTTTGAAGCCGGCCTCAATCGCGCCTTTTAGGGTACGTCCGTTTCTCAGTTCCTCTCGCAGACGCTCGTATATGATAATATTGGCGTCAACAGCCATACCTACCGTAAGGACAAGTCCCGCAATGCCCGGTAAAGTGAGATTGATTCCGATGGCCGACATTGTGACCATAAACAGGAGAATATAAACGCACAGAGCAATATCCGCTACAAGTCCGGACATGCGGTAGAAAACGAGCATATAAATCATCACGAGAATAATGCCGATAATACCGGCAAGAATGGCGGAGTCAAGCGAGTCCTCTCCGAGCTGAGCGCCGATGTGCCGCAAACTTCCTGTTTCAAGTGTGAACGGCAGCGAACCCGCTTTAATGATTTCGGCAAGGTATACCGCGTAATCGCGATCAGAGTTTCCAAGCTCAATAATGGGAGATTTAGACTCAATACCGGTAGCGGCATATTGAGCGTCTACACTCGGTTTGCTGATGGACTCATCATCAAGGAAAATCTCAACATAGTTATTTCCCGATTCCTGTTGAGCGGCGATTTTTGTGCCTTCTTTGAACTTTTCATAGCCCTCATCGCTAAGTTCCATCTGCACAATCCAACCGATCATACCGGTCTGATTGCTTTCCTCCTGCCGGGCGGACGCGCTCTCGATGTCCTTCCCGTCAAGAACGACGTTACCCTGATAGTCGCGAAACTCCACGACTGCCGTTGCGCCGAGCATAGATACGGCTTCCTGCGGGTCTTCTACGTCCGGAACCTCCAACACTATCGCGTTGTTGCTTGTTTGCCGATAAACGTTAGCTTCGGTATAACCGAGCGAGTTCAAGCGTTGGCGCAGCATGGTAATCGCGGCGTCCATCCCGCTGTCGATGTCCGTTTGAGACATATTACCCGGAATGATGGCTTTATAAGTAATCTCCGAGCCGCCTACAAGGTCAAGTCCCTGTTTAATGCCTTTGTTAAGCGGACGGATAAAGGGGTCAATGCCCACAAAAGCCGTCCAGACCAAAACCGCCACCACAATAACAATAGCAAGAATGCCAATTGTAGTTTTCTTCATCGTTAATCTCCTGTTTTGTAATTATGTATTAAAAATATTTGCTTACTTGCTAAAACTGTTCCAGACTTTGCGTACATCCTCGCGAGCTTGCCCGAGTATCTGGTCGGCGTGCCTCAGCGACTGTTCCACATTCGATGCCGCCTGCTTGCGAATCTCCAACGCTTCCGCTTCGGCTTTCTTGCGCATCTCATCAACGCGCTGACGTGTGAGTTCGGCAATCTGAGCTTCCCGCGCCCGCGCCTGGCGGACAATCTCCTGTTTGTCGATAAGCGCGCGAACCTCTTCTTTGGCGCGATTTTTGAGTTCTTCAGCCTCGCGCTTCGCGCCGGAGATAAGCTCGTCCTTCATTTCGACAATGCGTTTTGCCATGGAGAATTCAGAGGGGAACTTCACCCTTATGTCATCAACGGTCTGAAGAATGTCATCCCGGTCAATGAAATATTTGTCCTCCATTAAAGGAACTTTGCGAAGTTCCAAGAGGTCAGAGCGAAGTCTGTCCAATAGCTCAATAACCTCTTCAAATTCGTTGCCGGACGCAGAGGTGAACCTGCCGATTTCAGTCCCGTTAATCATTTCAATTCTCCTTTTATTCGAGTTTCCAACTCGCCGATTACCTCCCACGGGCACCATTGACGCAAATCCGCGCCGAAACGCGCAAGTTCCTTGGCTCCGCTGGAACTGTGATACATATATTTCTCGTCCGCAGCAAGGAACAGCGTTTCAAGCTCCGGGTAGAGTTTTTTGTTAACGATTGCCATCATACACTCGGTTTCAAAGTCCGTCAGCGCGCGCAGTCCGCGAATCAAAATATTCGCGCTGCGCATACGAGCGTAGTTGGCGATAAGCCCCTCATAGCTGTCAACTTCCACATTGTTGAACTTAGCGGTAACGCGGGAGACCTGCCCTAAGCGCTCGTCCGCCGTAAACAGAGGACTTTTCGCGCCGTTACGCATTACGCAAACGATGACCTTGTCAAATGTAGTTGAAGCGCGTTTAATCAGATTCAAGTGACCGAGAGTAATAGGATCAAAACTGCCGGGATAAATAGCGGTTCTCATTGTTCGGTATCGCCTTCATTAATTTTAGTATACTTTGTCAGATATGTTTTCCCGTATTTGTATATTTTTGACACAAACCCATCCAGTTCGCCCTTAGGCTCAATAGATTCACAAATTATTATACCACCGAATTTCAGTTTGTCAAGCCCAATTATAGTCTCCAAAGATTTTTCAATCAGACCGGTCATATACGGCGGGTCAAGCAGGATTATATCGAACTTGCCCGGACGGCGCAGAAAGGCGATAGCGTCGGACTGAGATACGCGGATAGCGCTTTTGTCCGCAAGTCCGCATCTCTCAAGATTCTCGCGTATAAGGCGAAGCGCGCCCGCGTACTCGTCAACGAGCGTGACACTCTTTGCCCCGCGCGATGCGGCCTCAATTCCCAGTTGCCCCGTTCCGGCAAACAGATCCAGCACATCACGTCCCTCAACATCAAACTGAATGACGTCAAACAGCGCCTCCTTAACGCGGTCGGATGTAGGGCGAATATGCCGTTCGTCACCTTGCGGCGGGGTAAGTTTGCGTCCGCGGAGGGTTCCGGAAACTACTCTCATTTGTTTAACTCCTCTTTAATCTTTTCCGCAACATTGCGCGGTACTATTTTACTAAGTTCCTCAACCGGAGCGTCTTTTATGGCGCCAACGCTCTTGAAATGTTTGAAAAGCCTGTCTTTTCGGGTACTGCCAACCCCGGGGATATCGTCCAGAACGGAATGTGTAACGGACTTATCGCGGAGTAAGCGGTGATATTCAACGGCAAACCGGTGAGTTTCCTCCTGAATTTTGCCGATAAAGCTGAATACATCCGGACGAGCGGAAATGGCGATTTCGTTATTGCGCCAATCGACAAGGGCGCGCGTTCGGTGGCGGTCATCCTTAACCATTCCGAAAACGCGCGGAATATCGGACGAGACTTGAACGGAGTTTCGGATGCCGCCGAATTCGTCTTCGATCTCAATCAGAGCTTCGGCGTCGCCTATAGTTTCGGCAGGATGGTTTTGAGCTGACAGCATAGCGCGCAGGAGTTCCGTACCCATAGCGGCAAGGGTGCCGCCGCCGTCAAGGAGGATCAAATCGGGCAGCGGAGAGAACTTCTCATCACCGTCTGAGAAACGCTGAATTCGACGGGTCAGAACTTCTTTCATTGAGTGGTAATCGTTGTTGCCCTCCACGGTTTTGATTTTGAACCGCTTGTAGGCGCGTTTCAGCGGACGAGCGTCCTTGAAGACCACCATGCATCCGACAACCTCATCTCCGGCAGTATGAGATATGTCGAACGACTCAATCCTCGCCGGAAGTTTAGCCAGGTTCAGCCGCTCCTCAAGCCAGAGAAGAGTCTTACTTTCGCGCTCTTGGCGTGTCGCGGCGCGGACAGCTTCCTCGAACGCGTTATCGTAAGCGAGTTTGACGAGTTTGTGCTTATCACCTTTGCGCGGCGCGAGTAAATGCGTCGTATGCCCGAACTCCTCGCTGAATAATCGTGACAATTCATCCGCGTCGGCAAGCTGATACGGCAGCAGCAAGGTATTAGGGCAGGCCCCGCGCCGCATATAATATTGCCGCAAAAGCTCCGAAAGTGCCTCGCTGTCATCTTCAAGAGGATTATCAATAATGACATAGTACTTGCCTATTTTTTTTGAGCCGCTGTAGCACATCACAACGAAAGCGGATTTAGCCTCGCCGCGGTAGAACCCGATTGCGTCCGTATCCGCGGACGAACCCGGAGTGGGAAGCTCGGATTTAGTGAGCATAGTCAGAGCTTTTAGGCGGTCACGGAGTTGAGCGGCAAGTTCAAAAAGCTCCGCGTCAGCAGCTTCGAACATCTGATCTTCCACACTTTTAGCGGCATCCGAGATACGTCCGTCCAAAATAAGCATAGCGTGTTCAATTCGAGCGCGGTATTCCGCCTGTGTCGGCGCGCCTGAGCACCAACCCTCACATAATCCGATTTGTTTGTTAATGCATGGTCTGGTTCTGCCGATTTCTCTCGGAAACACTCTGGAACACGCAGGAAGCTTCAGGGTTTGCCGTATTGCCGATAACGCTTGAAATAATGTCGTTCGAGAGTAATACGGACCGATGTAGCTTCGTCCGTCCTCGGACGGTTTGCCGACGACTTCCCAACGCGGGTAGTCCAACCGCATATCTGCGGCGACATACGGATAGCCCTTGTCGTCTTTCAACAAGATGTTGTAACGCGGTCTGTGCTGCTTGATGAGCGTATTCTCGGTAACAAGCGCATCGAACTCCGATTGGCAGACAATGAAGTCAAATCTATCTACTCTGCTGACCAGATGAGCTGTTTTGCCGTTGACGTGAGAACCTTCGTGAAAATAGGAGGACACGCGATTACGCAATGCCTTGGCTTTCCCGACATAGATAACCTCGCCGGATTTGTCAAGCATAATATAGACTCCCGGCTTCATCGGAAGTTCCCGCGCCGCGTGTAAAAGATCTTCAAGTTTCATACGCGCATAATAACATATATTCGCCGCGATGTCAAGGCGTTCGTGTGAAGGTTCCACGGCAAAAGCATTTACTTTTTCCCGTTCACCTACCCGACCAATACCGTAATTTCTTAGCCAAGATCCTGTTAAATGTGTAAATATTATAATGCAAGTCTGTGTATTTATACGGCGTTCTTCTCAAAAAACAGGTGTTTTTATCCGTTTTTGCGGATGTAGCTGAGCAGCAAAAAAAGTAAATGCTTTTGCCGCGCACGGAAATCTTCGGCAGCAGCAAATGTCTGCGCAGATCATTTCGCGCCGGGGAACCGCTAAAGAAACAATGTACAGCTCCGGTCTTTGAATTCCTCAATCTTGGCAAAGAGGAACTCAGTATCAACCTCTAAATACTCAGCAAGGCACTCATAGCAATAAAACTTAGTGACCTTGCTGCCGAGTAGTTTTTTGTTCAAACCTATCTCGTTCTTTTCGAGAGGCTTTTTCCCGCAAATATAACAGGATTCTTCTTTCATCTCAATTACCCTCAAGCTCGGGAATTACCTCTCTTATACTGAAAGCCGGAACATCTTTTCCTTTGTATTCGTTGTCCAACAGACCGAGTTGCGTTTTAATTGTATCGCGCATACGATATGCGCGTTGCAGACAATAACGCTTGAAGTCGGACGTTGATATGTCAGCCGCAGATCGAACATTCGGGAACAGGAGTTTCAAATACGCCGTTGCAAGGCGTTTGACTGCTTCGGTATCGCGAGTATCAGCTTTATCCGGCACATCAACCAGCCGGTCTACGATAACACGATAGCTCATATCTTCACGGAGTTCGTGGAGAATTGAGCAAAAATATTCTGAGTTCAGCGCCCATCCGGAAATTTTCAAATCTTCGTTCATTCGCGGAATGTTCCAGCCTTTAATGAACCCGTGGAAACGGTCAATCAGAGCGGACTCGTGAAAGGACTTCGGCAGTTCTTTGAACATATCGGTTAAACCACCCTCGTCCATTGTTTCTTTGCTGATATTCCCGCGTCGTGTGCGTCATCGGCGGCGTCGGCGCACTGTGCGTCTATATGCTCGCCGAAGCCAAAGCCGACAGCGGGAACAGCAGCGGGAGCGGTTGAGAGTGAACAGTTGGGGGAACGACGGGAGAATGGACAGGGAGCGGTTACGGCAGTTGCTGAGGGCGGTGGCGTCAGCGAGCCGGCGGGGCATACTCACGCGGGACGGCATAGAGGGTATCGCAAAAGTAATTACAATTGCAACTACAATTGCAACGCGTGACGGCGGTCCGGAAAGCGGCAACTGGGGACACGCAGGACGTCCCGGTCAAGTCGGCGGAAGTTCACCGGGCGGCGGCAGGACAAGCGAAGCGGCGCGGCAGGAGAAGATACAGAGTATCAATATCAACTTCGAGGGCGACACCATATTGCCCGGTCTGAACCGCGAAACGCTCCGTGAGAACGGTCTGCCGGACAAACCCGTATTGCTGAAATCTAATATCATCGAAAAGAACGAGCTTGCTCATCCTGATGTGGCGCATAGCGAGTATAAAGAGATAATCGGGGCGGCATTATACCGTCCCGAGCGCGTTTTGAAAGCTAACGCGGAAAAGCCGTATCTCAACTTCATATCGCGCACCGGCGAAAATAAGAGCGCTATCGCGCTACTTGACGTAACCGAAACAAAAGACAATTTCGAGATTGTTAATTTGCATTGGGCGCGCGATGAGAGTCGGGAGCAAAAAGAAGCTTTACACAAAAGAATAGAGAAAAGCAAATGATTAGGGTAGTCAGCCGTTGCTACCGTCGCACGCACCGGGACAGGAGGCTTCTCCGGGTTACTAATCATTTGCTTTATCAGTATGCCCATCATACCACTACTTGGCGGGAATGTCAAGCATTTTTTCAGCCGTATATGTCCTGCCCTGCCGGAGAGGGAGACGGCGTAGGACGGCAAAAATAATATTACAAGGAAAGAGGACAAGAGGATGAAGAATCTACAATCATTTTTGGAGCCGATAGGCAAGGACGAAAAGAAAACGCTGGTGATCTCGGAGCGGTTCATTGATCCGGAAACGAAGAAGCCGATACCGTTCGAGATCAAAGTAGTGACGACCAAAGCGAACGCGAGTATCAGCAAACGGTCAAAGCGCTTAATCGGCAAGCAGCGTTCAGGAGAGCCGATAACGGAGATCGACGGCAATAAATACTCCTCCCTGCTGATCGTCGAGGGAACGGTGTATCCGGACTTCCGGAACGCGGAACTCGCCGCGGGCTACGGTCTGGCCGACCCCGCGGACGTGGTGGATGAAATGCTGTACCCGGGCGAGAAGGAGAAGCTTGCCAACGCCATCGCGGAACTTTCAGGGTTCAACCTCAATCCCGAGTTGATTGAGGAAGAGGCAAAAAACTAATCGAGGGGAAAGACCTCGCTACTCACGTGGCGAGGTACTGTTTCATCAATCACGGAACCTTTCCCCATCAAATAGCAGGACTGTCAATACGCGAGCTCCTGCTAATCTACCGCTTCATCAAAGACGAAATCGCAAGCAGACCAAAAGCGAAAAGGTGATGAAAGTGCAGATTAGAGAGTGACCGGAACGGGGGACGTGGAAACCGACCGCCGACAGCTATCAGGTATGCGATTTTTCATACAGCGTAATTGTATTTTGGGAAGTCCGCCGTTCTTTGTTTGCCGATGGTTTTGTGCGTTTAGACATCGCGAGCTAAAAGACCCGCGTAATAGTCGCGCATATTCTCTTTTGAGATAATATTTTCACAGCGTTCACCAATCGGCGTACTTCCGCGAGCTTCGCGCCAAGGACGTTCCTGATGTGTCATATCACTAAGCTCAAAAGGTTGATAATCGCCGTAATCTTTAAGGACGATATCAATGTTTGTCAGTTGTTCGGGGGTAAGCGTATCGGGAAGGTATACGTCTAAGTCATCCTCGCGAAGCAAAAACCTACCCTTATGCCGCGCAAAAAGCTCAACGCACACGGGGCCGTCTGCCCAAGCCTGAAAGTCTTCACTAAACAGCGGAACGCCATCCCACGCAAGTGTCCACACTTGCGTGTAATAGCAGAGCTTTTGAAGCTTCATAGCGGTAATTTCGCCCATTTTACGAATGATATATTTAGCAACGTCAAAAACAGTAGCCATAATATTTACCTCTTTCAAATTCAAAGTTGAGAGCAAAGAGAAGTGTCAGCGTAAGGAAATCAGCAACTGCTTGTCAAGCGCGGCGGCGACTTTCTGAAGGAACTCGACAGACGGGTTATAACTGCCGCGCTCCAATCGGCTAATGTTACTTTGGCGAGTACCGACGCGCCGCGCAAGTTCAGTCTGCGTAATGCCGCGTTCTATGCGCGCGGAGAGGATAGCCGCGATTATTTCGTACTGCGGAGCAAGCGCGTCATATTCGCGGCGAACATCAGGGTTCCGCAACGCGGATTTGCTATATTCGGTAAAAGATGTTCCCATAGCACTGTTCATAGTCGTTCATATTCTCTAAATGAGTCAGGCGATATTCAGCTTTTGTTTCAGGGCATCTTGCAGAATACCGGAGAAGTTTACATTAGCGGCCTCAGCCTCGGCATTGAGCCAGTCCGGAAGCGTCAGCGTCTTTTTAACGGTTTTGTTTTTAAGTTTGCGGTACTTGTCGGTATCGCAAGCGATTAGAGCAACAAACCCGTTTGCGGATGTCTGAAACGCGGACGGCAAAGAGGGATTAGGCGCGGGTTTGTTCTCGCGCTCTAAATCGAATAAGCAGAAGCTTAAAACATCCTCCGCCATTTTGTGTCCGTCAAGCATATCCTGACCGCTTGTGTAGCAACCGTCAACATCCGGGAAATTGATGGCATAAATGCCCGTTTCCTCGCGCTCAAAAATCGCAGGATAAACGTACTTCATAACCGTGCGCCTCTCTATAAGCTTATCATAACCTACCCGCCTGCCGGCGGGCAGGAACTAATTATAATACGTGTTATACGTATTGTCAAATATTTTTTGAGTGATTTCCGAAAATAAAAATTTGACCGACCTGTCGGTCGACAGGAAATAAAAATTTGACCGGAAGGAGAAAGGCTGTAAATGCATACGATAAGTGACGTATATAAGCTGGAAAACAAGGCGAGTGAGCCGTTAGAGCAAGCAGTCCGGTCAATGGAGCGGGCGCAACAGGCGTATGGAAGTCTCACGTCGGCGAGCGAGAGCGGGATAGGCGCGGCGATAGCGTCGGCGAACGGTCTGAACGCGGTAGGAGCGGCGGCTCGGA
>JAITKN010000115.1 GCA_031278415.1 Oscillospiraceae bacterium | reverse complement strand
GGGTGTCGATTGGCATTTTTCCGCCAACGATGCCCGTTCAAAACTTAAACGACTTTATCCGATTGCCTTGTGAAGATTTAGACGACACGGGGTACTAGTGGCAAAATTATATCTGCTACAGTCTATAACCCTACAGCCCAACGTGGAATTAATAGTATTGCAATTAAAGACAACATACTCCTCGTTGCTAATTGTTCAGTAGGGCAAAATGACTTTAACTTGTGGAGTTATATTGTTCAAGCTGAAACAGGGAAAATAGTGCCGTCCGATAAGGTTTATTTAAAAATAAATGAATCAGCTCCACAAGTTTTTAATTTTGATGTTATTTTTGCTTCCCAGTCAGATAAAGATGCTTTTTTCTTTTCTTCAACAGAAGAAGGTGCGCTCTGGGGAGGCACAGTAGATAAGACAGGTGCAATAACAACGATTGGTTATGAAATTATCAGCGGTGAATTAGGCTCAACGTTGTGTATATGCAAAAATCAATTGGCTGTGACATCATATGATTTACAAGAATTTATTTATGACAGCGCGGGTGTATAAGATGCAGAATGTTATATTCCATTTACATGATTGCACGCAATTAAAACGATGAATATTAACTTATAACAATACATTTTCTGTGCCGTAAGCGCGTCACACACGAAAATGTACAAAACAACAAAGGAGTTTGGCAAAATGAATGAGATGTCCAAAGTTGCCGTGTCTTATTCAGGCGGCAAAGACAGCGCGTTAGCGTTCTACCGCGCGCGGAAATCAGGTTATGATCCAATCAGTCTTGTCATAACATACAACAATTCTGTCGGGCGGTCGTGGTTTCACGGAGTGCCGGAAGATGTATTGCGGAATGTTGCCGCTTCAATCGGACTTCCGATTGAAATTGCCGCTGTTGGTTCAGGCGACGATTACGGGCGCGATTTTGAATCGGCGCTTGAACGCTTGCGGGGGCGAGGCGTCCAAGCGTGTGTGTTCGGCGATATTGATATAGCCGCGCACAAGCAGTGGTGTGAAACACGCTGTCATAACGCGGATATTAAAAGCATTTTCCCCCTTTGGCAGGAAAACAGACGCGCGCTTGTATACGAATTGATTGACGCGGGCTTCAAGGCTGTTATTACAATAGTAGATACGACTGCGTTGTCTGAAAAATTTCTGGGCAAAACGCTGACCCGCGCTCTTGCGGATGAGATAGACGCCGCCGGCGCGGACATCTGCGGCGAGAACGGCGAATATCACAGTTTTGTGTACGATGGTCCGATTTTCAATGAGCGTGTAAACGTTACATTCAGAGACGTTATGCGCAGCGGAAATTATGCAATACTTCCGGTAACTATGGCTTGAGATACAAAAGCGCGAACGCCTAAATTCCCGCTTTGATTTTACTGTAATCCGGAGAAGATAAAACTTACAATTTGCAGTCGGTCTGCGTCTGAAAATTTGTCTTGACTTTTGACCCAAAATATGTTACAAAGTTATAGTAGCGAAGGGGGATGAAACAATGGCAAATTCTAAACGATTTTATATTACAACACCGATTTATTATCCGTCGGCGGATCTGCACATAGGGCATACCTATTGTACGGTCGCGACTGACGTTATGGCGAGGTATAAGCGTCAGCGCGGATTTGATGTTATGTTTTTGACCGGAGTGGACGAGCATGGTCTGAAGATAGAAACGGCCGCGGCTAAAGAAGGGTTAGAACCGAAAGAGTTCCTTGACCGCATTGTCGCGGGTATACTTGACATGTGGAAACTGATGAATATCAGCTACGACCGATTCATACGCACTACGGACGACTATCACGTTAAGGCTGTTCAGAAAATATTCCGCGAACTGTACGAGCGCGGTGCGATTTACAAGGGCAAATATGTCGGCAAATACTGCGTTCCGTGTGAGAGTTTTTGGACGGAAACCCAACTTGAAAACGGCAAGTGTCCGGATTGCGGACGTGATGTTCAGGATGCTGAGGAAGAGGCATATTTCTTCAAGCAGTCCGAGTATGGTGAACGTATATTGGAGCTATATGAGCGGCAGCAGGATTTTCTTACTCCGAAGAGCCGCATTAACGAGATGGTAAACAACTTCATTAAACCAGGGCTGGAAGACATATGTGTATCGCGGACAAGTTTCAAGTGGGGGATTCCTGTCGATTTTGACGCCGGTCACGTAGTGTATGTGTGGGTTGACGCGCTGTTTAACTATATGACCGCGCTGGGGTATATGAACGATGCCCATAACGACTTAGAACATTATTGGCCGGCGGACGTTCACTTCGTCGGCAAGGAGATCGTGCGCTTCCACTCAATCCTGTGGCCGGCGATGCTGATGGCATTGGAACTGCCGCTTCCGAAACAGGTTTACGGTCACGGTTGGTTGACAATTGACGGTCAGAAAATCGGGAAGTCCCTGGGTAACGCGGTTGACCCGTACGTTTTTGCGGAGCGTTACAGTGTGGACGCGCTGCGCTATTTCCTGATGAGAGAATTCGCGTTCGGTCAGGACGGAGATTTCACGTGGGAACGTATGCTCACGCGGATTAACTCTGACCTTGCCAATAACCTCGGCAATCTCGTGGCGCGAACGCTTGCTATGCAGGACAAATACGGTATCGCTTCGGACGCGGACAAGACCGCGCCGGAATTCAGGACGCTGATGAGCGAAACTTGCGCGGAGTTCGACGCTCAAATGGAGAAATTCGCGTTTCAAAGCGCGTTGCAGGCAGTATTCGGCGCGCTTGACCGCACTAACAAATACGTTGACGAGACTACTCCGTGGACACTCGCCAAAGATGAATCTAAGCGCGGTGAACTTGAAACGGTTATCAATACGCTTCGCTTTGCCATTGAGATAGCGGCGTATCTGCTAACGCCGTTTATGCCGGACACGGCGGCGCAAATTCAGGCTCAGCTTAATGGCGCGGAACGCGCCGCGCTATTTCCGAGAATCGACGTCAAAAAGGAATTGGAGTATCTCACACAAAATGGCTGATATCACATTTAAGTACGGATCGGAAAATACCGATTTCTTACGCGTGACCGCTATGCTCAGCGAATCCTATTGGGTTCCCGGCGTTGCGGAAGATACCATTCGCCGCGCTTTTGAAAACAGCGCGGTCGTAGCGGCGGGATACGACGGCGATTATCAAATGTGCTGCTGCCGGGCGGTAAGCGATAAAACGCGCTTTGCGTATATTATGGATGTCTATGTGGATGAACATTATCGCCGCAAGGGTTACGGGCAGCGGATGCTGAAGTTTTTACTCGGCGCCGCCGAGCTTAAAACGGTACGGCATATTATGCTGTTAACGCGTGACGCGCATACGTTTTACGAAAAGGTCGGGTTCTCCTTGTTCTCGCGTCCGTTGGATTTACTTGAAATCAGGAAAGGCACTTGGTAATTATGAAGCATTTCACAACTCACAGAATCGCGCTTTCGGCAATAGTCGCCGCGCTTTACTTCGCGTTTACGACATTGCTTACCCCTATTAGCTACGGACCCGTACAGTTTCGCGTGGCGGAGGCTCTTTGCGTTTTGCCTTTCCTGTTTCCCGAAACGGCGGTCGGGCTGTTCGTAGGCTGCGCGCTTGCCAATATACTCGGCGGATACGGACTGCCTGATATTGTATTCGGGTCGCTGGCGACTTTAATTGCCGGTATTTTGACGGCTAAATGCCGAATTAAGTGGCTTGCGCCGCTGTTTCCGGTTGTGATTAACGCTGTTGTGGTCGGCGCGGTACTCGCGCTCTCGTTGGTGCCGGAAAACCCGCTCGGCGCGTTCCCGCTGTTTGCCGTAGAAGTGGGAGCCGGCGAGTTAGGTGTAGTCGGCATTATCGGACTGCCGTTGCTGTTGGGGCTGGAACGCGTTATTAAGAAGCAGGAAACTCGCGGATGAAGAAAATCACCAAAGCCGTAATCCCTGCCGCCGGACTGGGTACGCGTATGCTTCCGGCGACTAAGACAATTCCCAAAGAGATGCTGCCGTTGCTCGACAAACCGGTAATACAGTATATTATTGAGGAAGCCGCCGCATCCGGAATTGAAGATATTTTAATCGTTACAAACCGTCAGAAGTCGGCTATGGATGACTACTTCGACTATTTTCCGGAACTTGAGGAGCGTCTCGGTAAATCCGGCAAAGAGGAATACGCGAAAGCGATTCGCAACGCCGCCGATATTGCCAATATCTTCTATGTTCGGCAAAAGGAGACCAGGGGACTCGGTCACGCGATTTGGCGCGCAAAACGGTTTATCGGCGATGAGCCGTTTGCGGTTTTGCTCGGCGACGACGTTATGCACAGTACTGTTCCGGTAACTAAGCAGATAATCGATGCCGCGGAACGATGCGACTGCAGCGCAATCGCTACGAAGCCCTTTCGACCGGAGCAAATCAGCGCGTACAGCTCAATTAAGATCACTCCTTTGGCTGACCGTATTTTTTCGGTGGAAAACCTTAATGAGAAGCCATTGCCCGAACAAGCGCTCTCTAACTACGCGATTATGGGTCGCTATGCGCTGACTCCGGGGATATTCAGGTGTTTGGAGAACCTGCCTGCCGGGGCGGGCGGCGAGGTTCAGCTTACTGACGGCTTAAAAATGCTCCTGTCGATGGAGAAAATCGTTGCGGTTGATTTTGAGGGCAAGCGTTATGATACCGGCAATCAGCGCGGATTTTTAGAAGCGACGGTAGAATTCGCGCTTCGCGACGCTAAATACGGAGCTTGGTTTCGCGATTATTTGAAATCGCTATGAGGGTTTAACAGACAATGATTTATCTTGATTACGCGGCGACGTCGCTGATATTGCCTGAGGCTCGGGTCGCGGCAATATCGGCTATGTCAGACGAATACGCGAACGCAAGTTCTCTGCACTTGCCGGGTCGCAACGCAAAGCGTATCATAGAGGACGCGCGAATTGCCGTAGCTAAGGCAATGGGTGAATCCGGAGCGAAAATCGGAGAAGTCATATTCACATCGGGCGGCACAGAGTCCGACAATATGGCAATATTCGGCGCGGCAAGGCTTATGGAAAAGCGGATCGGGAAACACATAGTCACAACGGAAGTTGAGCACGACGCGGTTCGCGCCCCGATCAAACGCTTAGAGCAGGAGGGGTACAGCGTTACGCGTATTAAACCGGACAAGCGCGGTGTGATAACAGCCGCGCAAATCGCGGACGCGTGCCGTGAGGACACATGCCTGGTAAGCGTTATGAGCGTCTGCAATGAAACCGGTAATATATACCCCATTTCCCAAGCCGCCGCCGAGATCAAACGCCGCAAACTTCCCGCGCTTATTCACACGGACGCGGTACAGGCGTTTAAGTCCATACCAATGAGCGTAAAAACGTCAGGCGCGGATTTGATCAGCGTAAGTTCGCACAAAATCGGCGGAATAAAGGGAGTAGGCGCGTTGTGGATACGGCTTGGACTGAGGCTTCCTCCTTTGATACTCGGCGGAGGGCAGGAACGCGAGTTCCGCAGCGGCACGGAACCGGTTCCTATTATTGCCGCGTTCGGCAAAGCCGCCGAGTTCAGCGCAAGTGTGTCTCCGGGGCTTAAAGAAACCCTGATGGGCGGGCTTGCTGAACTGAACGCGGAAATACTCGGCTCTCCGGATTCTCCGCGAATAACGGCTTTTTCTGTTCCGGGGATTCCCGCCGAGGTTCTGATGAACTGCCTTGACGCTAAAGGTATCTGTATTTCACGCGGAAGCGCGTGTAAACGCGGCAGGCGAAGCCACGTCTGGGACGCGCTCGGACTGCCGCGAAGTGTGTATGACAGCGCGGTTAGAGTCAGTTTCGGATTCGGCAGTACGATTGACGATGTTCGCGAGCTTATTAAGCAGCTTGGGAACGCGGTTAAGGAGATTGCGCACAGATGAGCGATCAAATAAACGTACTTTATCTGTTGAATCACGCCGGCGGCGGCGGATCGGAACGCTATATAGAGTCGCTCATCGCAGGGCTTGGCGAGCGAATCAGACCGTTTTTCGCTTTCAGCGAGCCGGGCAAGCTGTCCGCAAAACTACGGGACGCCGGCATACCCTGCTTCCGGCTCGTAATGAAATCGCCGTTTGACTTCGGCGCGGCGCGGCGGCTTGCGTCAATCTGCAAAGAACATAAAATTGATGTCGTTCACACGCATTTCCTTCGGGAGAACGCGATTGCCGTTTGGGCAAAACCGCTCTGCGGCGCGCGCGTTATCAACACGGTTCATATGCAGACGCCTAAGACCGGACTCGCGCTGCGGCTGAACCGGTTCATCGGTCGCTTTTGTGTGAATATCGCGGTAAGCGGCGCGGTATTATCAAATCTCAAACGTGAGTGCGCGGGAAAGACGCGGCTGATATACAATGGGGTAGAGATGCCCGTGACGCGTCAATCGTCCGATGTTTTGCAGCCGGAGAGATGCGTAGTACTCTCGGTAGGACGATTCAGCCCGGAAAAAGGAATGAATGTTCTGGTAAAGGCGGCGGCGAGGCTTCCGGAATTGAGCTTCACACTTGCGGGAGACGGTGAAACGCTTGCGGAATGTAAGACGCTTGCGACCGAGAACGTAACATTTGTCGGATACGTTGACGATACGGAACCGCTTTACCGTTCGGCTGACATTTATGTTTGCCCCTCTTTTGAAGAGGCGCTCGGACTAAGCGTATTAGAGGCGATGAGCTACGGGCTTCCGGCGGTTGTGACGGATGTCGGCGGACTGCCGGAGGTTGCGGACGAATCCTGCGGAATTATCGTGCCGCCCAATGACGAATTCAGCCTCGCGGCGGCCATACGCCGTCTTGCCGAAAGCGCGGAACTTCGCAAGACATTCGGCACAAATGCCCGCGAGAAGATAAAAAACAAATTCCGCTTGCAAGTAATGGCGGAGCAAATGTTTGAGCTTTACACGGAGGTTTTACAATGACGTCATATTCTGAAAGCTGGACATCGGCTATCCTCGAAAATCTGTACGCGATCTTGTTGGACAGTTTCTTTGTTCGGGTTCTGACGCGGTTCGGACGATTTATCAAGAGGGTTTGGAGCGCGTCTTTTATACGCGCCGTACTTGTGCGTCCCGGCGCGGCTGAACGCGCTCTTGACGGCAGCATCGCGGCGCGAATCGTGAACCTTGCCGTCAGTATCCCGTCTCGGGCTTGTACGCTTATTTACAACAGCAATCCGGACATATGGGGAAATTCCGCGGCTGTTAAGGTTTTGCGCGGAATTGGTGAACATACCGAGGTTTTTCTCGGGCTGCTGTTGTTCGGTACCTTAAGCGTCCCGCAGGAGAGTTGGAACAACTTTTACAGTCTGTTCGCCGTAGTCGCCATATTTGCCGTATTTGCGCTCAGGTCTCTGAAAAGCGCGGTTTCACCGCCGAACATCAAGCTCGTAGGCGTATGGTCGATTTTCTTCGCGGGAATCACACTTGTGTTCACCATCGTGAGTACCTCAATCGGCGCAAGTCTTCGCTTCTTCGTTTTTCACCTGACGGGAATGCTTGCCGTACTTCTGACCGTATCAAGCGTAAAAAGTAAACGGCAGCTGAAAAATCTCATTGTCATCACACTAACCGGGCTGGCCGTCTGCGGCGCGTTCGCGTTTCTTCAGAGGATGCAGGGCATCGAAGTCAATCCGAGCTTTACCGACCTTACGCGCAATAAACTTATGCCGGGACGCGTGTACAGCTTCTTTGAAAATCCGAACACTTTCGCGATGGTAATAGTGATGTTTCTGCCGTTCGGTATCGCGGGGTTTTTCTATGGAAAAGGTTTGCATTACCGCCTGTTTTGCGGTATAATCTTCGCTATATCGGCAGGCGCGCTCCTTATGACCTATTCGCGCGGGGCGTGGATTGGCGCGGTAGGCTCAATCGGACTGTTTGTCCTGATAATGCGTCCTATGCTTGCGCCATTAGGGATGATGGCGCTGGTGCTTGTATTTCCGTTTCTGCCCGCCGCGATTTCTGACCGCATAATGACTCTGTTCTCCGGTAATGACACGTCTATCTCATCCCGCGCCGGAATCTACGCCGCCGCGCTGAGTGTAATCAAGGAGCATCCGATTTCGGGCGCGGGTCTCGGAAGCGACACGGTCGGCGAATATGTTCGTCTGAGCGGATTTTTCGTTTCCAACGCAAGATTTACGCACGGACACAATCTCTTTCTGCAAATAACGGCGGAGACGGGATTATTCGGACTGATTACGTTCTGCGGAGCTATGGCTCAGATATTCAAACGCGGATTTATCGCTGTATCCGGCGCGCTCGGACACGATAAGGAGCTTAAGTCCCTTATTGCCGCCGGAATTGCCGGGCTTGCCGGTGTTATAGTGTGCGGACTCGGCGATTACCCTTGGTTCTATCCGCGTGTTATGCTTATGTTCTGGATGCTTGCAGCGGTAATACCGGCGGGCGCTCAAATAGCAATTAACCACAAACAGGAGGATTAACAGATGGCAAAAGAAAAAAAGGTGGAACAAATTACCGATATGGAGCGGGATTTCGCCCAGTGGTATACAGACGTAGTTACCCGCGCGGAGTTGATTGGGTATTCCGGAGTAAAGGGCTTTTTTATCCTTCGTCCATACGGATACGCGATTTGGGAAAACATTCAGGCGTACCTTGACGGCAAGTTCAAAGAGCTTGGTCACGAGAACGTGTCTATGCCGTTGCTTATTCCGGAATCGTTGCTGCAAAAAGAGAAAGATCACGTAGCGGGTTTTGCGCCGGAGTGCGCGTGGGTAACTTTCGGCGGCGCGGAGGAGTTGGAAGAGCGTTTGTGTATTCGTCCGACGTCCGAAACTTTGTTCTGCGACCACTGGTCGGATACCGTACAATCACACCGCGATTTGCCTAAGCTGTATAATCAATGGTGCAGCGTACTGCGTTGGGAAAAGAGTACGCGCCCGTTTTTAAGGCATAGGGAGTTCCTCTGGCAGGAAGGACACACTCTGCACGCGGCTGCGGACGAGGCAATTCAGGAAACCGAACAGATGTTGGAAGTATACGCGGAGTGTTATGAAAATCTATTGGCAATGCCCTTCATTAAGGGGCGCAAGACGGACTCCGACAAGTTCGCCGGAGCGGAGCGGACGTATACGTGCGAATGTATGATGCGCGACGGCAAGGCGTTACAGGCGTGTACGTCACACTATTTCGGCGACGGCTTCGCGCGGGCGTTTGAAATTACCTATCAAGATAAGGAAGGGAAACTGGCATATCCCCATCAAACGTCTTGGGGGCTTTCAACCCGAAGTATAGCGGGACTGATAATGACGCACGGCGACAATAACGGACCTGTAATGCCGCCGAGAGTAGCGCCTATTCAGGTAGTCGTAATCCCTGTGGCATCGCACAAGCCCGGAGTATCAGAGGCTGCGCGGGCACTTTTGAATACGCTGAAGGCTGCGGGAATCAGGGCAAAAATCGACGAAAGCGATAACAGTCCCGGGTGGAAATTCGCCGAGTATGAAATGCGCGGCGTGCCGCTTCGCGTTGAGTTGGGACCGCGTGATATAGAGATGGGTAAGTGCGTTGCCGTGCGGCGTGTTGACGGCGCGAAAGAGGAAATCGCGATCGCGGACATAGCGATTCGAGTGCCGGAGATCCTTGACGAAATTCACTACGCGATGTTTGAAAAGGCGGCGCGGTATTTGTCGGCAAATACACATTCGGCGGCAACGATCGAAGACGCGCAAGCTATTTACTCCGCGCGCGGGGGCTTCATTAAAACCGCGTGGTGCGGAGAAGAGGCGTGCGAAGATAAGATGAAAGAGATCGCGAGCATATCATCCCGTTGTATACCGTTTGACGACGCGGTTCCCGAACGCGGAGCCGTATGCGCGGTTTGCGGTAAACCGGCGGTAAACAATGTGATTTGGGGCGCGGCATACTAGGAAAAAACACGGAGGAGGAACTGTATATGGATAAGAAAGAACGTATTCAGAGCGTTGAGTTTTGGCGGTTCGCATTTACGATTTTGGTTGCGATTTATCACTTTGGAATTTTCTTTATCTCTCCGGAAAAACTTATGCCGAGCGGGACTGCCGCTGTGGAGTTCTTCTTCATACTTGCCGGATTTACGCTCGCGATGTCCGCTAAACGCCGATACGAGACCAATGGTCAGCAAAATCTGTCCGCGAGGGATGCGTTCAGCTGCGCGAACCGCTTCGTCATACAAAAGATTAAAGCGATTTTCCCCATTATGCTGATCGCGTTAGCGTTTCACTTCATTGTGCTATCCGGCGGCAAACCGCTTACCGCGCTGAAAGCGCTTATGAATTCGGAGTGGGAATTGATGTTGATGGTCGGAACTCCGTTAGGTTATAATAATGGAGCCGCGCCGATTGTCCCGCTATGGTTTCTTACGCAATTGCTAGTTGTAGGCTATGCTTATACATTTTTCATCGGCAGAAATTATTACGGAATGCGCTTCGCCGCGCCTATTACAGCCGTTTTGGGATATATATTTTTCACGCTCAATTCTCAGAACATACTTGACTTTTATGTGCCGATGTGGATTTTCAACGCCGGTACGGTTCACGCCATCGCGGAAATGGCGATGGGAATAGCGCTGTTCGGATTGTATGACTATATGAGCAAAAAGAAATTCAAGCTGTATGCCGTAATTCTGATGTCACTGGCGGAAGTCTATGCTATAATACGTTACGGAATGCTAACTTTCCACGCGCCGTTGGCGTTGGAAAATTTCAAGCGGATTCTGTACATAATGATAATTATACTGTTCGCGTTCTTGGGCAAAACATACTTGTCTAAACTCTTGAATAAGACTGTGTCGAGATTACTCGGGAAAATTTCGCTGACAATGTATTTGGTTCATTTTACTGTCGGTTCACTTTACTTCACGCTGCTGTATGCCGTTAAGCAATGGGCGGTAGACAATATCTCAAAGAATCCTATGGCAGGCACGTACCTGATGGCGCTGCAAGACACCGGAGGCTACGATATGCGGTTCCGGCCGATTCCGATGTCCGTTACGGATGCGGTACTGTATCTGTTGTTGGTGCTGATAATCTCCCTGGCTTTGCAATGTCTGCTGGCTCTGATTAGGTTAGCGGTTCGGAGAATCAAACAAGCGGTTATGCACGCGCAAGAGCGGAAATCTCTGCCGCTGCGGAATGATGGTGCTGACAGCGGCAACGATTATGACCGCCGGGACTGAACTTTGCGCGGCGGACTTTCGGCAAACTTCCGCCGGACTTACGTCTCTTGTTCCTCGCCTATACCGGACTTTAACTGTCACTTCATGCGTGAAAAAAATTTTCATTTTTGGGGTTGACAGACTTCAAGGTTCGTGTTATACTGATAAGCGAATCGTTTTCAAATACAAATAGAGGTATAGCCTATGAAAAAAGTATTGGGCTTGCCGACCAGAGCAGAAGTCCTCAAACGCTTCTTCTCTCAGTGGTCAGCACCCATAAAAACAGAGTTTGTATACACAGCGAACGCTTTCGGGAAAACACTCGCCGCGGATGCATACGCGCAGTGCGACAGGCCGGTGGTTCGCGCATCTTCTATGGACGGCGTTGGCGTACGCAGCGCGGAATTTGCTTGTTCACTTGTCGAACTCAACAACAAGGCGTCGAACTGGAAACTCGGCGTTGACTACTGTCGAGCCGACACGGGCGATGACTTCCCGGACGAATTTGACGCCGTTGTGCCGATCGAGGACGTCGACCTACTACCCGGCGGACTGCGATTCCACGACGATATGGAGCGTATAACAGCGGGACACAACGTCATCAAGCAAGGAGAGCAGTTGCGGAAAGGCGCGGTAATTGTTCGCAAGGGCACTAAGCTGACCGCCTGTGACCTCGGCGCGTTGTGCATTGGCGCGGTTGACAAGGCGGAGGTGTACAAAAATCCGGTAGTCGCGTTTATCCCGACAGGCAACGAGCTTGTGCCGCTCGGAACTTTACCGGAACGCGGTCAGGGTGTGGATTCCAACTCGCTGATGGTCAGGCTTATGATGCTTGAGATGGGCGCGGAACCGCTGATCTTCCCGATTACCCGCGATGACAAAGCTGCGCTTACCGCCGCTTTTGACGAGGCGTTTGCTAAGGCGGATGTCGTAGTTCTGGGCGCCGGAAGTTCCAAGGGTGAGGAAGACTATTGTCACACGCTGCTATCCTCACGCGGTACGATTATTGCTCACGGAGTAGCCGCCGCGCCCGGCAAACCGCTGTCGCTTGCGATTGTTGACGGCAAGCCGTGCGTCAACACCGCCGGACCGCCGCTTGCGTGTTTTAACGGTTTTGACTGGTGCGTCAGGGCGATCGTAAACGCTTACCTTGGACACGCCCCCATATTCGGCGAGTCCGACAGCTTACCGCCGCAGATAACGCGCCGAACCATCAGCGCCGTGCTTGCCGAACCCATCGACGTCGGTCAGGACGAACGCTTTGAGGCGATTGTCCGCATTGACCTTGAACGCGCCGCCGCCGGTTACATCGCCCACCCTGTCAGTCACCGTACGCGTCACCACACCAACGCGCTAATCGCGGACGGGCTGTATACCGCCAAAATCCCGCCTGAGCCTACCGCGAAAGGCGATAAAATCGAGATCCAAATTTTAAGATAACATAAGGAGAACCAAAATGAAACGCATACTCGTACTCGTACTATGTCTCGCGCTCGCTGCGCTGCTGTTAGCGAGTTGTTCGCAAAAAACAGCTGAGCCAAGCTCAACGCCATCTTCGATTGCCGCGTCAACGCCTGAAGCCGCGCCGGAGCCAACGCCGGAACCCGCCGAACCCGTAAGTATTCTCGTGTTTGCCGCGGCCTCGTTGAAGAACGCTCTGCCGGAAATTTACTCGAACTATCAGGCGGAACACCCTGAAGTAACGATTGAGTTCAACTTCAAGTCGTCCGGCGACTTGCAAACACAGATTGAGGAAGGCGCCGGCGCGGATTTGTTTATCTCCGCAGGCGCAAAGCAGATGACCGCGCTTAACGAGAAGGGCTTGATAAACTCTGACACTAATATTGATCTGCTCGTCAACAAGGTCGTGCTTGTCGTGCCGTTGGGCAATCCAAAGGGTATTACAACTTGGGAAGACGTAATCGACAAGGCGGAAACGCTGTCGATAGGCGACCCCGCGCATGTTCCGGCAGGACAGTACACAGAGGAATCTTACACTACGCTTGGGCTGTGGGACAAGATCACCGCCAAGACGGTCAACTACAGCGCGGACGTAACCGCCGTACTGGCGACAGTTGAAAGCGGCGACGCCGACGCGGGATTTGTGTATTGGTCCGACGCCGTTAGCAGCGGCAATGTAGAGGTCGTTGCGGCCGCGCCCGAAGGCAGCCACAAGGCGGTTATCTACCCCGCCGCTGTAATATCAGATGCGCCGCAACCCGAAGCCGCACAGGCGTTTCTTGACTATCTGAAAACACAAGCGGCGGCTGATGTGTTTGTGAAATATGGCTTTACCGTAGCTTAATGTCGGCGATATTAATCAGCCTGCGTGTTACGCTGTCCGCGACAGTCCTGGCAAGTTTGCTGGGACTGTTCGCGGCGCGTAAAGCCGCTAAGATGCGGTGCGGTAAATCGCTGTTGGATGGCATACTGACCTTGCCGCTTGTGTTGCCGCCCACGGTGTTGGGATTCTTTCTGCTGCTGATATTCGGACGCAACGGAGCGTTGGGACGCGCGCTTTCGACTATCGGTGTCAGCGTTGTGTTTAGTGTAAACGGCGCGATAATTGCGGCGACGATCGTCAGCTTCCCAATGATTTACCGTGCCGCTCGCTCAACATTCGAGGCACTTGACCCAAGCCTTGAGGAAGCGGCGCGTACGCTTGGATTTGGGGAGTTTCGCCTGTTCTGGCAAGTGACAGTACCGTGTACCTCTAAAGGTTTAGTCGGCGGCGTGGTACTGACCTTTGCCAGAGCGCTGGGCGAATTCGGCGCAACATCGATGGTCGCGGGTAACATTCCGGGTCGGACACAGACGATGCCGCTTGCGATATACTCCGCCGTTGCGGCGGGCGATCGAGAGGAAGCGTACGTATGGGTGGCGATTGTCGCGGGAATCTCGCTTGTAAGCATAGTATTGCTCAATCTGCTGACGAGGAAAGACAAATGAGAGATACATTCGGGCGAGAGATAACCTATTTGCGCGTGTCTGTGACGGACAGGTGCAATCTGCGGTGCAAATACTGTCTTCCGGCAGTTGGCGCAGATAAGAAGTCGCATGATGACATTCTCCGTAGTGAGGAGATTGTGGAAATCTGCCGCGCCGCTGTGGAACTTGGCATCGTCAAGATTCGCGTAACGGGCGGTGAGCCGCTTGTACGCAAGGGAATAGTAGAATTGTGCGCAAATCTTGCCGCCCTTGACATTGACGAGTTATGCCTGACTACCAACGGAATACTATTGGAGCAATTCGCGGAGCCGCTGAAACTGGCGGGGGTTGACCGCGTGAACGTCAGTCTTGACACGCTTGACGCGGATAAGTACCGTAAACTTACCCGCGGCGGCGACTTGAGTGCTGTACTTCGCGGCATCGACGCGGCAAAGCGAGCGGGACTGACGCCCGTAAAGATTAACGCCGTGCTGATTAAAGGCGTGAACGACACGGAAATTGACCGCTTCTATGAACTTGACAATGTGGAACCGCGTTTTATTGAGCTAATGCCGATTGGCGAAAGCAAAGAACATTGGCGGGAGCGATACTTCACGCTTGACAGTAACAAACACAAGGTTATCTCGCCGATTAGCCGCAAGTTTTGCGGCGCTTGTAATCGTTTGAGGCTTACGGCGGACGGCAAGCTGAAACCATGTCTGCACTCACGGGACGAGTACAATGTTCGCGGTTTGCGCGTCGAAGAACTCAAAGCGGCAATACTAAACGCGGCAGCCGCAAAACCGCAAATGCACTTGCTTGAAACCGGCGCGACAAACTCACAAAGGGGGATGAATAGAATTGGCGGTTGAATTTACACATTTTAACGAACATGGTAACGCTCATATGACGGACGTTTCGGCAAAGCCGGAAACGGCACGAGAGGCAATCGCGAGCGGACGTGTGTTTGTCAGCGCCGATACGTTTGAGTTAATCAAGAGCGGCGGCGTGACGAAAGGCGACGTGCTGTCGGTTGCGCGATTAGCGGGTGTTATGGGCGCGAAGCGAACGCCGGACATAATCCCGCTGTGTCACCCGATTATGCTGACCGGCGTTGAGGTTGAGCTGACGCTCAACGAACAGTCATACAGCGTCGATGTTACGGCAACTACTCGTTGCGCCGGAGCGACAGGCGTTGAAATGGAGGCAATCACCGCCGTGTCGGTTGCCGCGCTGACAGTCTATGATATGTGCAAGGCGGCGCAGCGTGACATTGAAATCGGCGAAATCAAACTACTGCGCAAATCAGGAGGTAAATCAGGATTATGGGAACGGACATAGATTACGCGGCAGCGGTTATCGCCATCAGCGGCAAAACTTCACGCGGCGAGCGCATTGATACCGGCGGTCACGCGTTGGCGGCGCGGTTGACCAACGCAGACCGCTCGGAGTATCTGCTTACAGGCAAAGTTATTGCCGTATGCGTTTCGGAAAAGAAAGGCGAGCAGAAAATTCCGCGGGATTACATCACTCTTGTGCCGGAACACGGAGTTGAAAGCGACGCCCACGCGGGCAAGTGGCATCGGCAGGTTAGTCTGCTTGCAAAATCGAGTGTTGACTCTTTGCAAGCAAAGGTTGATATTTCGCTCACGCCCGGCGTGTTCGCCGAGAATATTTTGGTTGATGGTCTCGACCTGAAAACGCTGCCGATTGGCACTCAGTTGGAAATCGCTGACGCTTTGCTTGAAGTTACGCAAATCGGAAAGGAGTGCCATAGCGACTGCGTAATTCGTCAGAAAGCCGGCGACTGCGTAATGCCGCGCGAAGGTATATTTGCGCGTGTTCTGATCGGCGGCGTTGTGCGGTCGGGTGACGCTGTTGAAGTAGTCGGATAGACCGAAGGAAGTAATCGTTGCTTCGTTTACGGCGTTATGTCATGAGATGTCCGGCGATCGCGCAACCGGCGCCGCTGTTGTACCTCGGAGCATTGCAACCATAATATGGATTCAAGGTCGGCGCGTAATCCATTGACCATCCCAACAACCTCATTTAATCTTGCCGGAAAACAACGGGCGATTCATTACAGGCGAGGTTATTTTACGGTGCGGGATGCCGACTTTTGCCCGTCTGAATACATCCTCCGGCACAATAGCGTCGCGCGCGCCCTGCGCCCGTACCCATTGACGCCGTTAACTATGGGCGCGGGCGCGGTTTTGCTGTTCAAATTATCATCCAAATTATTCGTGCTGAAAATTAACAATTTCTTAACAATATGCGGGACGAAATATGTTAGAATGGCGACTATGGAGAACAATCGTTTTATTTTCATAGATGGGTATATTGACGACAAGCCGCCCGGAGGAGGACCGTCGCGAGGTTCTTGCGGGGTGCTGATTCTTTTGGTCTGCGCCTTGCTGTTTTCGGCCGCGCTGCTTGTGCGCTATGTCGCTCTGCGCCCGATTAAGCCGGAGGCTGATGTCACGGAAACGCCCATCGCCGGAATCGGCGCGGACGAGGACAGCGCGGCACCCGACGCGGGGACGCACTCTTACAATAATACCAACGCCTATATGGGATTTAAGCTTGCCGAACCGGGCACGACGGAGCTTGATTACCCTGACATTTATACCGCTGTTCTGCCGTCCACGCTCGCCGTTTACGCGTCAACCAGAGGCGGCGTGTTCAGTGCGGCCACCGCAATTGTAATCAGCCGGGACGGCGCGGCCATCACCTGCTATCACGTTCTTGAAGGCGCGGATCATATTGAGCTTGTTACCGCTTCGGGAACTGTTGTTCCCGCTGAGATTAAAGCGTATGACGAACTCAGCGACGTTGCGTTGATGGTATATGACTCCGCCAGAGCGTCCGGCGCTAAACCTGCCGTCTTCGGATACGCTCCCGATGTCGGAAACCGCTTGCTGCTGCTGGGCAATCCCATAGACGGAACCCTTACGCTGACGGACGGACTGCTTTCCGCCTCACGCGCTAACGCTAATGTGAACGGATATCCGACCGGCGTGATTATGACAAGTGCCGCGGTAACAGATGGTCACAGCGGCGCGCCGCTGATTAACCTATACGGTCAGGTAATCGGTATGGCAAACAGCCGACTGCGAATATCCGGAAATTCGGAAACAAACATCAGTTTTGCCATTTCCGCCGAGACGCTTAAACCCATCGTAGACGATTTGCTTACCTATGGACGTGTGCCGGGCAGAGCTTCTTTGGGGGCGGAACTGGTTGACATTCAAAGCGGATTCGCCGCGTTTATGGGGATGCCGGGCGGCGCGTTAGTCCGAAGTGTCTCAGCCCAAAAAGCTGCATACCAAGATGGAGGCTTTCTGCTTGAGCTTGTGCAAAACCATCCTGACGCGCTTAATGTCGGCGATATTATCACCGCCGTTAACGGAACAGAGACTATAAACGCGTCCGCGGTTCTGGCGCAGATAAACAAATATTCCGTCGGCGATACGGTACAGCTCAGCGTCTGGCGAAATAACGCCGAAATTCAGATTGAGGTCACTTTGATCGAGCAATAGCGAATTCGGCGCGGCGAACAGGTATGGCGGATGGAAAAGTCTTTGGGGAAAGCGGCTTACAGGTCGGCTTCAAACTACTGACTATGTCCCGGCGGCGATTGCGAAGATTCAAGCAGATTTGCCTTGAGCGTCCGCAAGGCGGCGCATTGCGGGGAAAACGCGGTTGCAATAAAATAGACCTCCTTGGAAACTGTGCCTAATTTCGTTGTCCTCCCTTGCGGTATCTGTATACAGCGGCGGTCGTCCGCCTTATTATACGCAGTTT